>DASRJS010000096.1:0-21159 GCA_035649355.1 Candidatus Polarisedimenticolia bacterium | reverse complement strand
GGCAAGGCGATCCTCGAGGCCCTCATGGGCCACCTCCAGTTCGAGGTCCGGGTCGACGTCGAGTCGGGTGAGACGAGCCGCCTGAACATCGTCGGCGACGAGAAAGAGGCCCTCGGCGCGCTCATCGGCCGCAAGGGCGAGCGCCTGAGCGCGCTGCAGCACCTCGTGAACCTCATGCTCTCGAAGCAGATGGGTGGTTGGACGCGCGTCCTCGTCGACGTCGAGGACTACCGCGGTCGCCGCGAGCGGCAGCTCCGCGAGATTGCCCAGCGCGCCGCCCAGCGCGTCGCCGAGACGGGCCGGATGCTCCAGCTCGAGCCGATGCCCGCGCTCGAGCGGCGCTGGATCCACCTCGCGCTGCGCGATCACCCGGACGTGGCGACCCAGTCGATCGGCGAGGAACCGAACCGCCGCATCGTCCTGGTTCCGCGCGGCGGCTGACGTCACGTTGGGGGGTCTCCCGCGTCCCATTCGAGTCCGGGACGACTGGTTGCAACGTCCCCGTACTCGACGGCGACTGGTTTTGCATGATCCGATTGCTACGATGACGGCTCGATGGCGACCCTGACGGAGACGCCGGAAGCCCTCGCCCTGCCGGCGCGCCAGCCGTGGGGCCGGTTCGGCGCGGCGTTCGTCTTCGGGCTCCTGGCGATCCTGGCCGTCGCGACGGGCGCGATGACGGCGTTCGAACGGTCCTACGAGGGCCGGATCCTGCCCGGCATCCACGTTGGCTCCGTCGACCTCACGGGCCTCTCGACGGCGCAGGCCGCGACCCGCCTGAATGCCGCGTACGGCTCGCTCACGGACGGCGAGCTGGCGGTTGTCGGCGGCGACGCCTCGACCAGCATCAACTACTCGGATGTCGAGCGACGGCTCGACGTCGATGCCGTCATCGCCGAGGCGATGGCCGTGGGCCGCGCTGGCTCACTGGCCGAACGCATCGCGGTCGACCTTCGAACGATGGTCGGCGGGCACGACATCGAGCTCCGCGCGACCCTTGACGAAGCCAAGCTGCGGACGGCCATCGAAGGCGTCGCCCGCGGCCTCGCGATCAGCCCGGTCGATGCGGTCGTCGCGACGACCGAGACGGGCTTCTCGGTCACGCGAGGGATCGAGGGCCGAGCCGCCGAAGTGGATGCGGCGCTCGCCGCTGCTCTCACGGCGCTCCGCGATCCCGCGGCGCCGTCGCAGATCAGCGTGCCGATCGCCGTTCACAGCGTGACGCCGCGAATCACGACCGATGAGGCCGAGGCCGCGGTCGCCGAAGCCGCCCGCATCGCCCAGGACATCAGGCTGACCAACGGCAAGGTTTCGAGCACGATCGCTGCGGCCACGATCCGCAGCTGGCTCTCGTACACGACGACGGCCGACGGCACGCTCCGGCCGTTCGTCAACCGCGCCGGCCCCGAAGCGTCGCTCAACGCCTTCGCGCCGCAGATCGCCGCGAAACCCGTGGAACCCCAGTTCGTCGTCGACGGCAAGGCCGTCGTCGGGATCATCCCCGGCAAGGACGGCGCAGCCCTCGATACGTCACAGAGCTCGACGCGCGTCCTCCAGCTCCTTGCCGCCCGCTCGAACGGGAGCGAGGTCGGGACGTCGTGGGTCGTCGTCAACGCCGTCAAGCCGAAGCTCAGCGACCAGGAGGCCGCCTCGGCCGCCCCGCGGATGACGCTGATCTCGAGCTGGACGACGTGGTTCCCGTACGGCATCAACAACAACTACGGTGCGAACATCTGGATCCCGGCCCGCGACATCGACGGGACCGTGCTCGCGCCCGGCGAGACGTTCGACTTCTGGAAGCGGATCGGCCCGATCACGATCGAACGCGGTTACGGCCTCGGCGGCGCGATCATCAACGGCCATTCCGAGCCGCAGGGCGCGCTTGCGGGCGGGATCTGCTCGAACTCGACGACCCTCTTCAATACCGCGCTGCGAGCGGGGCTCGAGATGGGCGCCCGCAAGAACCACTACTACTACATCGACCGCTACCCGATCGGTCTCGATGCGACCGTCTTCAAGAGCGGCTCCGGTTCGACGCAGACGATGTCGTTCACGAACGACACCGAGTACCCGATCCTCATTCGCGGCTATGGCTGGAAGTCCGGCTCGAAGGGCTACGTCAAGTACGAGATGTACTCGGTGCCGACCGGGCGCAAGATCTCGTTCAGCACGCCGATCATCAAGAATCTCAAGGTCGCCTCGGACACGGTCGAGTACACGACAGCCCTGAAGCCGGGCGTGCGATTGCGGGTCGAGTTCCCCCACGACGGCCAGGATGTCTGGGTCACACGGACCGTCCGGGACAGCGCCGGCAACGTCATCCACACCGAGACCTACTACTCGCACTACGCGCGCATCACGGGGTTGACGCAGATCGGTGTCGCCCCTTCGCCGCCACCACCGTCCCCGAGCCCGTCGCCGTAGCCGCTGGCCGAGGGGCCATCTGGCCCGGCTCAACGGGCCGAGCAGCACCTTTCCCGGGCCCGCCGGCACGTTGAACCTGTCAGCGTGAGTCAGACCATCCGTGCGGCACCCGACGCCCTGACCGGCGTTGGGTCCACGCTTGCCCTGGGCCACGGTGCCGTTGCGTCCGGCATGCGCTGGCTGGCCACGCTGGCCAATGTCCTGGCGATTGCCGGCAGCCCCCGGTTCCGCGCGTCACAGCGCCAGCGACTCCGCGACGCTTCACGGCACGGCATGCTCCTCATCGTCGCGGCCGCGCTCGCCGACTGCGTGTGGCTCTCGCTCGTCCGTCCCGAGGCCGCTCAATTCGTGGTCGGCCTGAATGCGCTCGTCGCCCTGACGGCTACGGTGGCCTACGCGGCCATCGCGATGCCGCGTCACGGACGGCCAGAGCTCATGGTCCTCGCGGCGCTCGTCGTCATTGACGCTGCCACCCTCACGCTCGGGCTGACCCAGCCGACCCTGGCCGTCGTCGCTGCCGCGTACCTGCTGCTGCTGCCGACGATCGTGGCACTCGTCGTCCCTTGGACGACGACGGTGCACCTCGTCTGGCTTGGTCTCCACGGCGCTGCGGTGGTGGCGTACGCGGCCCTGGCACCTGCGCTCGGGCCAGGGGCGACGGGCCGAGGCGAGCTGCTCCCGCTCGTCGCGATGGCGATCCTGATCAGCCTGTTCGGTCATGCGACGGCGCTGCGGGCACGGATCGAAAGCTTTGTCCACATCGAGCGTATCCGCCGGCTGAACCGGGAGAGTCGACGCGATCAGTTGCGCCTTGACCGCGTGAACAAGATCCTCGAGCAGAGCGCGCGGACGGATGCGCTGACCGGGCTGGACAACCGCCTCAGCCTGACCCTCGAGCTCGCGGTCGTTCGAGCCCGGATCGCCCGCCATCGCGAGCGGTACAGCCTGCTAATGATCGATCTCGATCGGTTCAAAGCCATCAACGACACAGACGGTCACGTCGCCGGAGACGACATGCTCCGCTCTGTGGCCCGCCTCCTGGTCGGTGCGGTGCGACCGGAAGATGGTGTATTCCGCTTAGGCGGCGAGGAGTTCGTCGTGCTCGCCAGGACGGCTCGGGCACGCGACGGAATGGTCGCGGCCGAACGGATCCGACGGGTCATCGCGGACGCCGGCCTCGCCCATCCGCACAACCCACCCCATGATCGCGTCACCGTGTCCGTCGGCGTGACGTCGATCGCGGGCACGGACCTGGAACTCGATGATGACGCGTGGCTCAGTCGAGCGGACCAGGCCCTGTACCGAGCGAAGGCCGGCGGCCGGAACCGGTGCGAGACGCTCGACTCGACGGTCCGCTCCGGTTCACGACGCTCAACCACGCGGCCCGCCGCGGTCCGGTAGCGAAGAAGGCGAGCCAGCCTGCTCGACCCGGCACGATCCTCCGGGTGTGCAGAGGTGGTGGAGATGGGGGAGAGTCGAACTCCCCGTCCAGAGCCCTTCGGCGCCGACCAGCTACGAGCGTGTCCGATCATTTTCGTCAACCGTCCGGGCGAGGATCGGCACCCTCACGATCGGTCCAGTCACGTGTCCCTAGATCGGGCTTAGTTCCGGATTACGCGACACTGGTCCGGTTCGCAGCCCCGCTGAATGACGCTTCCACCACCCGCGGAGCTGAGGTGGCTTCCACGCTCACCTTACTGCCTAAGCAGCGAGGGCGAGAGCAGACTGGCGGTTGCCAGGTACTTCGTTTTGCTGCCTGATTAACGAGGCCTGAGCAGCATCCTCGGCTCGCGTTCGACGTCAGCTGGACCCTGTCGAAACCACGCATCCCCACAGGATCGAACGCCCGTTCGGCGCTCACACTCATCCTATCGCAGGTCGGCTGATCGGCCAAGAGCCGGGGCCGCCCGCGATCGACTGGAAGGTCGCCACGTGCGCACCAGCGTGGCGCAAGCAGAGTCTCGGGCCTCGAGCGGACGCCGGATGTTTGCCTGCGTCGACACGCGGCGCGAGTCCGACCTAGGGGCGCGCACGACCGTCGCACAAGGGCGTGGTGCCGAACCATCTAACGCCACGCCGGCGCCCAACCGGCGGAACCCCGTTCGGCCTGCCCGCGCGAGCGCAACGGCAGAGCGGCCAAGGGGCCACGGGGCTACTCGGGCCGGTTCGCCGATCCCGTCGTACGGACGTTCCGACGCGCCTGCAGGATCGCCGCGGCACCGAGCAGCGCCGCCGCCCCGAACGCCCCGGCCATGTGCAGGCCGTGGATGAGCAGGTAGTCCGGCGTCACCGGCGCTGGAAGCGGGCGGGAGCAGGCGCACATGATGGTCGCGAAAACAAGCAGTCCGGCGAGGACGATGTTGACCCCGACCAGGCCGACCGTCAGGAAGCGGCCAACTCCAATTCCGAAGGAACCGATCGCCCCGCTCAGACCGACGGTGGCGGCGAGGATCACGATGGCCGCGATCGGGTAGTAGGACGCGATCGCCCAGTTTCGGTCGAGAACCGCGGCAATGCCGCCGAGGACCGCCAACACGAGCGCGCCAATGCCGAGCCGCAGGACCCAGGGCGAGCGCTCTGCCTCCACGCCGCAAGCATCGTTGGGGCGTCAAGTCAGCGGATACGATCAACGGCGATGCGCCTGACCGCCTGGGAGGAGGAGCGACTCCTCATCTTCAGCGCCGCCCAGCTGGCGCGCCGGCATCGCGAGCGTGGCCTTCTCCTGAACTCGCCGGAGGCGATCGCTCTCATCTGCGACGCGATGCTCGAGGCCGCGCGCGGTGATGCCGCGATGGAGGAGATCGAGGCGGCAGGCCGAGGCGCAGTCAAAGCATCTGAGTTGCTGCCAGGCGTGGCCGCCCTCGTTGACGAGGTTCGGCTCGAGGTCCTCGTCGGCGACGGGACCCGTCTCGTCGTCCTGGTCGACCCGTTCGATGCGGCCGGCTCCGGCGAGCGGGCCAGCCTGCCCGGCGCGATCGTCCCGGACGAGCGCCCTCGACCGGACCCGCACGCGGGCCTCGAACGTCGAACGCTGGAGGTTCGAAGCACCTCGACGCGCGTCATCCATGTCTCGTCGCACATGCCATTCGACCGCGTGAACGCGAGGCTCGAATTCGACCGGTCGAAGGCTGAAGGCTTCCGCCTCGATCTCCCGGCCGGTGCTTCGGAGCGCTGGGCGTCAGGCGAGACGAAGACCGTGACGCTTGTCCGTTACGGCGGCCGGCGTGGAGCCGGCGGGTGAGCCTCACGACC
Organism: Candidatus Polarisedimenticolia bacterium; assembly: GCA_035649355.1. GTDB lineage: Bacteria > Chloroflexota > Limnocylindria > Limnocylindrales > CSP1-4 > UBA5189. Next base: position 15,483 of record DASRJS010000096.1, on the reverse strand, counting down.
GAGGAGCGCCTTGCGCGCTACGGGCCTTCGACCGGCGACCGGATCCGCCTTGCGGACACCGACCTCTGGCTGCGCGTCGAGGAGGATCGGCAGGCCACCGGCGACGAGCCGATCTGGGGCTACGCAAAGGACCTCCGCGTCGACATGGCCCAGGCCGGCCCAGTCGGGCCGTCGGAGCTCGACCTCGTCATCGTCGGTGCGGTCGTCGTCGACCCCTCGATCGGCGTCGTCAAGGCCGACATTGGTATCAAGGACGGCCGGATCGTCGGCGTCGGTCGGGCCGGCAGCCCGGACATCAGCGACGGCATCGACCTGCCGATCGGGCCGCATACCGCCCCGGTGATGGCCTACGGCCTGATCGCCACGCCTGGCGCGCTCGACAGCCACGTCCACACGATCAGCCCGAACCTCATCCCGGCCGCGCTGTCCGCGGGCGTCACTACGTTGATCACCGCCGGCTTCACGGAGCCGCCCGCGGAGATGGCGCACGTTCTCGAGGGCCTCGAGGGCTGGCCGGTCAACATCGGCCTCCAGGCGAACGCGCGGGCGCGCGATGACGGGTCGCTGTCCGAGCTTCTGGACGCCGGGGCGATCGGATTCAAGATCCATGAGGACTACGGCGCCTATCCCTCGATCATCGATCACGCGCTTCGGTTCGCGGACGCCCACGACGTCTCGCTCTCGCTGCACACGGACGGGCTGCACGAGACGGCCGAGCTCGAGGACACGATCGCCGCGATCGCCGGTCGAACGGTCCACGCGTATCACGTCGAGGGTTCGGGTGGCGGCCACGTGCCGGACCTGCTCGGGCTGACCCGCGAGCCGAACATCATCTGCTCGTCGACGACGCCGACGGTGCCCTGGGGCGTCAACGCGGTCGCCGAGGCGCTGCCGATGACCATCCTCAACCACGGGCTGTCATGGGCGGTCGAAGGGGACCTGTCGCTGACGCTCGACCGCGTGCACCCGAAGACGATGGCGGCCGAAGGCCCGCTCCACGAGCTGGGCGCGATCCAGATCGTGAACTCGGACTCGCAGGGCATGGGCCGGATCATGGAGACGGTCCGCCGGACGATCCAGCTCGCGCACGTGATGAAGGCCTGGCGTTCGACCGAAGCAGGCGCCGGGCATCCGGACCTGCCGGATGACGGCGACGACGCGCGCGACGACAACTCGCGCGTCCTTCGCTACCTCGCGAAGGTCACGATCGAGCCCGCGATCGTGCACGGCGTCGCGGATGAGGTCGGTTCGTTGCAGCCAGGACGGATGGCCGACCTCGTGCTCTGGAAGCCCGCCTTCTTCGGCGCCAAGCCGGAGCTCGTGATCAAGGGCGGGACGGCGGCCTGGGCGCCGCTCGGCGAGGGCAACGCGACCGTCGAGGGCGCCGAGCCGACGCGCTACTCGGCGCACTGGGGCGGGAGCGGCCTGGCCGGGGCGTCCGTCTCGCTGACGTTCGTCTCCGGTTCCGCCGATCGCGAGCGCCTCGCGCGCTCGCTCGGCACGAGGCGCCGGCTGGTGCCGGTCCACGGCTGCCGCGGCCTGACCCGGGCGGAAATGCGTCTGAACCGCGCGACTGCGCCGATCGAGATCAGCCCTGTCGACGGGGCGGTCACGCTCGCGGGGCGGGCCCTGGAGGTCGAGCCCGCCACGGAGCTGCCCCTGAACCGCCGCTACTTCCTGCGCTGACCGGCGCTCAGCGGCCTGGGCCTCAGCGGCCCTTCTGGTGGGCGGCGAGCTCGCGTTCGATGTCCCGGCGCGAGTCGCGATCGGCGATGTCGCGGCGGCGGTCATGGAGCTGCTTGCCACGAGCGAGGCCCAGCTCGACCTTCGCCCGGCCGCGGCTAAAGTAGACGCGCAGCGGCACGATCGTCAGGCCCTTCGCCTTCGAGCGGCCGAGGAGCCGGTCGATCTCCAGCCGGTGGAGCAGCAGCTTCCTGTCCCGCCGCGGCTCGTGGTTCATGCGGTTCCCGCCGGCCCACGGCGCGATGTGGGCGCCGATCAGCCAGGCCTCGCCCTTCTCGACCCGGGCGTACGCCTCGGCGATGCTGATCTTGTGGTCGCGGATCGACTTGATCTCGGTCCCGGTCAGCACGATGCCAGCCTCGATCGTGTCTTCGATCGAAAACTCGTGTCGCGCGCGGCGGTTGAGGGCGACGGTCTCGCCCGTCTCGGCCATGACCAGGAAGACCTCCGAAACGCACGAACGCCGGCCCAGTGAGGGCCGGCGTCCGAATTCGCTATCCCACCTGCAGGTGGACCGCTAGACGGTCATCTCCTGCGGGGTGGTGTAGCAATGACTGTCATCCGTCACTGCACATCACCTCCTTTCGTTCGCCGCGAACCGTACTCGAACGATCGGGGGAGTGCAAGAGCCTTCCAGCGGCTACGCGGCGCGGAGCAGCGCGGACTCCGCGGCCGCCGACTCGCCGAGCAGCTCAAGGGCTTTGTCGAGGAACGGGTCCGTGCCGGGCGGGTTGTCGGCCGGCACCGTGACGGCCACGTCCGGGTCGATGCCGATGTGGTGGATCCACGTCTTCTTCGGGGTCAGCCAGCGCGCGATCGTGAGCTTGATTGCCCCACCATCGAGCTCCTCCCATTGCTGGACCGTGCCCTTGCCGAACGACGTCTCGCCGACGAGCGTGGCCCGGCCGGTGTCCTTGAGCGCGCCCGCGACGATCTCGGCGGCTGAGGCGGAGCCCCGGTCGATGAGCACGATGACCTTGATCTTCGGGTCCGTGGCCACCCCGTCGGCCAGCGCGTCCGTCTCGATCTGGACGCCCTTCGCATCCTGCTGCCAGAAGATCGGGCCCTTGGCAATGAACTGACTCGCCACCTCGCGCGCGGCGGTGATGTAGCCGCCGGGATTGCCGCGGAGGTCGAAGATGATCTTCATCTTGCCGGCGTCCACATCGGCCTTGAGGGCGGCCGTGAACTGGTCCGCGCCGTGGTCGGAGAACTCATTCAGCCGGATGTAGCCGACCTCGCCTCCGGCAAGCTCCTCCGCGACGACCTCACGGGCGATGATCGTGTCGCGGGTGAGCGTGACGTCGAAGACCGGCTGACCCTCGCGGTCGATCGTCAGCGTGACCTTCGTGCCCTTCTTGCCGCGAATCTTGTCGCGCGCCTCATCGGGCGAGAGGCCGTCGAGCGTCTTCCCGTCGACCGCGTCAACGATGTCACCGGGCTTGAGGCCTGCCTTCTCGGCCGGCGAGCCCTCGATCGGGGCGATGACGACGAGGCGGCAATCCGGCCCGAACTCGTTGCAGTCGGTGGTCTCACGCTCGGCGTTGACCGTGCCGATCTCGGCGCCAATTCCCTCGAACTCACCGGAGACGGACTGGACGGACTCGCGGTACTGCTCGGGGTCGAGGTACGTCGAGTACGGATCGCCGAGCGCATCGGTCATGCCTCGGATCGCGCCCTCGATGAGCGTCCTGTGGTCGACCGGCTCACCCGCGTAGCGCTCGGTGATCGCCGACCAGGCGTCCCAGAACGGCTTGAACTCCTCGTTCAGCGTGCCCGGGGTTCCGGGTTCGGCGACCGTTTGACGGCCGAGCTGGACGCCGGCCATGAACAGCGCGCTCGCGCCGAGGATCGACACGACGAGCACGGCAACCGCGAACACCGGTCCGTTGCGCCGGACGGCGCTCATCTCGCCACCGGCGGGCGGGATCGAGACCGTCACGACGGGCTTCACGGGCTCGGTCGAGGCAGCGGCCTCCGCGGGCGGTCCCGGCTCGGTCGGCTCGGTCGGCTCGGTCGGTTCGTGCAACGGCGCGCTCTGGTCAGGGTCAACGGGAAGCATCGAGAGTTCGGTTCCTTCCGGGGGCGCTCGGCGGTCGCCGGCGTGGCCGCGAGCCTACACCGGCTCGCGATTCGGGCTAGCGGATGAGGTAGGTGCGCACCGAGAGCCAGGCGCCGAACGCCCCGAGGGTCAGCCCCGCCCCGCCGACGAGCAGCGCCACCTGGCGGGCGAGGTCGCCGATGTGGATCGGCAGGATCCGGAAGAAGTCGTACATGAACCGGCCCAGCGGCTCGGACACGACGCCGAGCGCGAGCAACGCGAGGCCGGCACCGAACAACCCGACCAGCGCGCCCTCGAACACGAACGGCCAGCGGATGAACGCGTCCGAGGCGCCCACGAGCCGCATGATCTCGATCTCCTCGGACCGCGACACAACGGCGAGCCGGATCGTGTTCACGACGATGAACAGCACGATCAGCGCGATGACGCCGAGGACGATCGCGCCCGCCGTGCGCATGAACGAGGTCACCGACACCACCCGGTCGACGAGGTCCGTGATGTTCTTCACGCGCTGGACCACGGGGTCCGCGCGGAGCGCTTCGACCACCGTCGGGTAGCTGCGGGCGTCCTTGAGGCGGACCTCGAGGCTGGCGTGCAGCGGGTTCGATTCGAGGAAGCGCGTGAAGTCCTCCTCGCCCTGGGCCTCGCGCGCCGCGCGAAAGCGGGCCAGTGCCTCCTCGCGCGAGACGTAGCTGACTGCGAGCACGACCGGCATTGCCTCGACCTCGGCCTTGAGCGCCTGGACGTCCTCGATCGTCGCCGTGTCGTAGATGTCGGCGACGACCTGGACCTTCTGCTCCACGAATTCGAGGCCTGCGAGGAGGCCGGACTGGATGAGGAAGAAGCCGGCGAGGAGGAGCAGCAGCAGGACCATCGTCGCTGTCGCGGCGATGCTCATGACGGCGTTCCGCCAGAAGCCCGTCCAGGCCCGGCCGATCGCGAACGCCACGAACGAGATCACGCCGACGCCACCTCAGCCCTCGCGGTGGTACGCGCCGGTCGCCTCGTCTCGGGCGATCCGGCCTTCGTCGAGGGCGACGACGCGGCGGCGGAGGGCCGTGACGACGTCGGCCTGGTGGGTCGCGACGAGGACCGTCACGCCGAGCTCGTTGATCCGGAGCAAGAGCTGGATGATCTCCCAGCTGATCAGCGGGTCGAGGTTGCCGGTCGGCTCGTCGGCGATGATCAGCCGCGGGTCGTGGACGAGCGCGCGGGCGATCGCGGTGCGCTGCTGTTCGCCGCCGGAAAGCTGTGTCGGCAGGTGCTCGGCATGGCCGCCGAGGCCAACGATCGCCAGCACCCGGTCCACGGCCGGCCCGATTCGCTTGTGCGGCGTGCCGGTGACCTCGAGCGCGAACGCGACGTTCTCGCGGACCGTCTTACGCGGCAGCAGCTTGTAGTCCTGGAAGACGACGCCGAGCTTCCGCCGGATGTGCGGGACGCGGCTGCGCGGCACGCGCGCAACGTCCTCGCCATCGAGCAGCACGCGGCCGTTCGTCGCGAGCTCGTCGCGAACGATCAGGCGCAGGAGCGTCGACTTACCGGCCCCCGACGGCCCGACGAGGAACACGAAGTCACCCTCGGGCACGATGAGGTCGACGTTGCGCAGCGCACTGCGGCCATTCGGATAGGTCTTCGAGACGTCCTCGAGGCGGAGGACCGCGTTGCTGCCCGCGCCATCGCGCGCAGCGGCCTGGTGGCGGGTCTCGGGTGCCGCCGGACCGAGGCGGCGCGTCAGGGGCCGCAGGGGAGTGCCCGTTGGGGCAGCCGTCACATCCAGGCTCCGCTTCGAAGCCGCCGACGAAGGCTCTGACGCGTCGACGGCAGCGGACCCGACCTTGGGCACGACGGGCGGGACCACGTCCCGGTCACCCTACCACAGGGTGTCGGACGGTCCCGGGAGGCATGTCGGCGGGGCTTAGAGAAGGGCAGGCTTAGAGGAGGCCCGGGCTGACCGGCAGGCAGCGCGCGAAGTCGGCGAACGGCCGCGACCAGCCGAAGAGCAGCGGATAGCCCTCGAGGCGGAGGCCGGCGTCGAGCAGGGTTGCCATCGCGCCATCCGAGTGTCCGGTCACCCACACCGCCGAGGCCCCGGGCGGCTCGTACGCCGTCAGGAGATGCCCCACGACCGGTCCCAGCAGGCTCGCGTCCCGCACTGCGACCGGCGCGATGCGGCCGGACGTCGCGACGTACCCGTAGCCGAGAAGGCCGCCGCTCGGCTCGCGATACGCGAACCCTCGACGCCCGTCGCGGCGGACATAGCGGTGTTCTGATGACCGGGCGAACCCGAACGTCTCGCGGTCGAGCGCGTCGAGCTCGTCCTGGAGGTCGGCGTCGACGTTGCCTTCGGGATCCGGGGCAATCGGCTTGATAGCCGTCCCATCCGGGAAGCGCGGCGGCCGCCAGCCATCCTGCGGTCGACCGACGACCGCCCAGATCGGCGTCCGCCCGGGCATCCCGAGGCGCGCATAGAGCCCGTTCGACGGCGGATAGGCGCTGTCCGAGCCAACCGCGATCGCCGTGCTCGAGCCGGCCGCCGGCATCGTCCGGGAGAGCAGCTCCTGGCCGACCCGGGCGCGCTGGAACTCCGGCAGCACGAACAGCATCGACAGGAACCAGACGTCATCTCGCAGCGTGGCGGCGGTGAACGCCACGACCTGGCCGTCGGGCGTCGTCGCCACCCAGAACCGCTCCGGATCGGTCGCGATGAGGTGGTCGTAGAGATGCCGGACGCCGCTGACGTCGTCGGGCATGTCCGGCTGACCTGTCCGCGGCAGGTAGTCGTTGATCGCGATCCGCCAGATCTGCGCGCAGGCGTCGAGGTCCGCGCTGGTCGCTGGCCGGTACGCCAACGGCGGCGCGGCGACGGTCACGATTCGTCGCTCCCCGAGGAGGACAGCGGCTGGCCGGTCGCGAGCCGTTCGAGCTCCGCCTGCATGAACGTGTCGAGGTCGCCGTCGAGGACCGCGCCCGTGTTCGAGGTCTCGACCGCTGTTCGGAGGTCCTTGACCATCTGGTAGGGGTGGAGGACGTAGCTCCGGATCTGGTTGCCCCAGCCGGCCTCGACGTGCTCGCCGCGGATCTCGCGCATCTCGGCCTCCTTCTCCTCGAGCCGCTTCTCGAGCAGGCGCGCCTTGAGGACCCGGATCGCGGTCTCCTTGTTCTGGGTCTGGCTGCGCTCGTTCTGGCTCTGGGCGACGATGCCCGTCGGCAGGTGTGTCAGGCGCACCGCCGAGTCGGTCTTGTTAACGTGCTGCCCGCCGGCGCCCTGTGACCGGTAGGTGTCGACCCGGATCTCGTCCCAGTCGAGCTCGATCTCGACATCGTCCTCGACCTCGGGCACGACCTCGACGAGGGCGAAGGTCGTGTGGCGCCGCTTCTGGGCGTCGAACGGGCTGATCCGGACGAGGCGATGGACGCCCCGCTCGGCGCGCAGCCAGCCGTAGGCAGCCCGTCCATTCACCGCGACGGTGACGCTCTTCAGGCCGGCCTGCTCGCCTTCCTGCTGGTCGACGATCTCGGTCTTGTAGCGGTGGCGCTCGGCCCAGCGGAGGTACATCCGCAGCAGCATCTCGGCCCAGTCGGTGGCCTCGGTGCCTCCGGCGCCGGCGCTGATCATGAGAAGCGCGGCGCGCTCGTCGTATTCGCCCGAGAACAGCAGCTGCGTCCGCTCGCTCAGGAAGTCGCGCTCGAGGGTCGTATAGCCGTTCGATAGCTCGGCCTGGAGCTCGGCGTCGGCGGTCTCGTCGAGCAGCGAGACGAGCGTCTCGAGCTCCTCGGCGCGGCCCTCGAGCTCGCGCCAGCGTTCGATCTCGGTGCGCAGGACGTCGGCCCGGCGGAGGACCTTCTTGGCGTCGTTCCCGTCGTCCCAGAAACCGGGCGCGCTGGTCAGCCCTTCGAGCTGGGCGAGCTCCGAGTCCTTGGCCGGGAGGTCAAAGCCGCCCCGAGGTCGACCGGATCCGCTCGGCCAGGTCTCGGACGGACGCGGAGTCCGTCAACTTCTGACCCGGAGGTCCTGCAGCAGGATCGGACGGAGCTCGATCAGCCGGGCGGCCGACTTGCTCCGGGCGACGACGGGGTTCACGCAGGGACAGTAGCCGTTGTGGGGGCAGACGCCGCAGTTGCCATCGCAGTCGAGTGCGTAGGCGTAGGAACAGGTTCGGCAATCACGCTCGCAGGCGATCAGATCGATGAAGGTAGCTTCCTCAGCCTGCTTCACAAGTCCCTCTCTACGATCCTGGTGGGCACGTCGGATCCGGGGCGCGAGTGATCTTCTTCGATGCGCTTCGTCGGCGCGAGGCTTGATCGCGGGGTGCCGCTGGGCGGCTCAGGGTTCTGAACCGCCGGGGTTTCCGCGGAGTATAGGTCGGGCCTCTCGATACGCCAAGGGGTAAACGCCTAAACAACCGCCTGTTTGTCGCCTGTCTCGCTGCGTGAATCCGGGATCACGACCCGCGGCCGAGGAAGTACAGCGCCAGCGCGGCCAGCTCATGGACCGTCGCCTCGCTGCGGTTGGCGAGATCGCGCTCGGTGGGGCTATCGGGCGCCGGCGACGTCCGCGCGGTGAGGCCGAGATCCGTCGCCATCCGCAGGGCCCGGAGCATGTGCGTCCGGTCCGACACGAGCACGACCGTCGTGGCGCCACTCGCCCGAAGGAGCTCGCTCACGGCGGTCAGCGACTGGATCGTGGTGCGGCTGTTGTCCTCCACGAGGATCGCGGAGTCAGGGACGCCCGCGTTGAGCGCGTACGCCCGGCCCGCGGCTGCCTCGGTCGTCCGGTCGCCGACCTGGCCGCCGCCGGTCACGACGAGCAGCGGCGCGACCCCTGCGACGTACAGCTCAACCGCATGTCGCAGCCTGGCCTCGTAGACGGGCGATGGCGTCCCGTCGTACTGCGCCGCGCCGAGGACGACGATCGCGTCGGCCGGGCGAATGTCGTCGCGCAGGCCGACCTGCCAGATCCGATACGAGGTGTAGGCGGCCAGCGCCGCGCCCGCGATCAGGCCCCCGAGGAGGAGTCGGCCGAGGTCTCGGAAGGGGCGGCGGCGAGCCTGGTCAGCGGCCGTGGCAGCGCTTGTACTTCTGGCCGGAGCCGCACCAGCAAAGGTCGTTGCGGCCGATCTTCTCGCCCGTCGGGGTATGGCCGGGGCGGGCCTGCTGGCCGTCGCCCGCCGGCCGGGCACCACTCCCGGCCCCGGCGCCGTTTCCGGAGCCGCCGCTTGTGGAGGTTGCGCGGGCGAGGAGGCCGCCGGCACCTGCCGAGGTGATGCCGCCACCGCCGCTGCTGAACGTCGTCGGTCGTGGAGTCGCACTGCCACCCGCTCCCGCTCCCGCCGCTGCCGCCGTGGCGCCCGCTGTTGCTGCGACGCGGGCCGGCTGGCCGGGGCCCGGCAGCGGCTGCGCCGCGCCGGGCGTGGGGGCGGGCTGGCGGGTGATGCTGACGCGGAAGATCTGGCTCGCGACCTGGTGCCGGATGAAGCCGCGCAGCTCCTCGTAGAGCCGGAATGCCTCGCGCCGGAACTCGTTGAGCGGATCCTGCTGGGCATAGCCGCGAAGGCCGATGCCGCGGCGCATGTCGTCGACCTCGGTCAGGTGCTCGACCCACAGCGAATCGATCGTCCGCAGCAGGACGATCCGCTCGACGACGGCCCAGCCTTCGGCGCCGATCTCGGCCTCCTTGGCCTCGAGCATCTCGTCCGCGAGGTCCTTGAGGTGCTCGACGATCGCCTCGCGCGGCCCAAGCTCCCAGAGCGCGTCCTCGCTCACCGCCTCGGCGGCGAAGCCCATCCGCTTGAGCTCGTTCGAGAAGACCTCCATGCCGTGGTCGCCCGGCCCGCCGCCGTCAGCACCGAGGTGGACGTCCGCGAGGGTTTCGAGCTCGTCATCGAGGAAGACCCGGATCGTGTCGGTCAGGTCCTCGTTTCGGAGGACCTTGTCGCGCTCGGCGTAGATCGTCTCGCGCTGGCGGTTGATGACGTCGTCGAACTCGACGACACGCTTCCGGATGTCGAAGTTGAAGCCCTCGACCCGGGTCTGAGCGCTCTCGATCGTCTTCGAGACGATGCGCGACTCGATCGCGACGTCATCCTCGAGGCCGAGGCGCTCCATGAGCCCGGCAACGCGCTCCGAGGCGAAGCGCTTCATCAGGTCGTCGTCGAGCGACAGGTAGAACCGCGACGAACCGGGGTCGCCCTGGCGGCCGGCGCGGCCCCTGAGCTGGTTGTCGATCCGCCGGCTGTCATGACGCTCGGTGCCGACGATGTGCAGCCCGCCCGCCTCGACGACTCGGACGTGGTCCTCGTCGGTGACCTTCTTGGCCTCGGCGAGGGCGGCCGCGTAGACGTCCTTCTCGACCTCGGCCGGGTTCAGGCCCTGCTTGTGGAGGATGTCGGACGCGAGGCCGGCGGCGTTGCCGCCGAGGACGATATCCGTGCCGCGGCCGGCCATGTTCGTCGCGATCGTCACGGCCTTCGAGCGGCCGGCCTGGGCGACGATCCCGGACTCCTTCTCGTGGAACTTCGCGTTCAGGACCTCGTGGGCGATCCCGCGCCGCTTGAGCATCTCCGAGAGACGCTCGGACTTCTCGACCGAGATGGTGCCGACGAGGACCGGCCGGCCGAGCTCGGTCATCTCCTCGATCTCGTCGATGACGGCTTCGAACTTCGAGGTCTCGTTGCGGTACACGAGGTCGGCGTCATCGTCGCGGACCATGGGCACGTTCGTCGGGATGGCCACGACCTCGAGCTGGTAGATCTTCGCGAACTCCTCGGCCTCGGTCATCGCGGTGCCGGTCATGCCGGCGAGCTTGTCGTACAACCGGAAGTAGTTCTGGAACGTGATCGTCGCGAGGGTCACGGACTCCCGTTGGACCCGGAGGCCTTCCTTGGCCTCGATCGCCTGGTGGAGGCCCTCGCTCCAGCGCCGACCCGGCATCTGACGGCCGGTGAACTCGTCGACGATGACGATCTCGCCGTCCTTGACCAGGTAGTCGCGGTCGCGCTTGTAGAGCGCGTGCGCTCGCAGCGCCTGTTCGAAATGGCGGGCGAGGCGTGGGTCGGCGTCGTAGAGGTTCTCGACGCCGACGAGCTTCTCGATCTTGTCGACGCCCTCTTCGGTCGGAGAGACGGCGCGGTCCTTGAGGTCGACGAAGTAGTCGCCCTCCTCCGGATCGCCCTCCTGCCAGTCCTCGCGCCGGCCCTTGAGCCGCGGGACGAGCCGGGCGAACGTGTAGTAGAGGTCCGCCGACTCTTCGGCCTGGCCGCTGATGATCAGCGGCGTCCGCGCCTCGTCGATGAGGATGTTGTCGACCTCGTCGACGATCCCGAAGAAGCGCTCGCCCTGGACCCGGCCGTCGAGCTCGGTGACCATGTTGTCGCGCAGGTAGTCGAAGCCGAACTCGTTGTTCGTGCCGTAGGTCACGTCCGCGGCATAGGCGTCGCGCCGCGTGACCGGTCGCAGGTTGATGAGCCGTTCGTCGTTCGTCGGGTACCCGGGTTCGAACACGAACGACGCGTCGTGCGTGATCATCCCGAGGCTGACGCCGAGGAGGTGGAAGACCGGGCCCATCCATTGCGGGTCGCGGCGGGCCAGGTAGTCGTTGACGGTGATGATGTGGACGCCCCGCCCGGCCATCGAGTTGAGGATCGCGGCCATCGGCGCGACGAGCGTCTTGCCCTCGCCGGTCTTCATCTCGGCGATCCGGCCCTGGTGGAGGACCGTGGCGCCCATGAGCTGGACGTCGAAGTGGCGCATGCCGAGCGTTCGACGCATCGCCTCGCGCGTGAGCGCGAAGACCTCCGATGCGATCGCGTCGAGCTCATCCTGGATGCGCTTGACCTCGGCCTTGCGACGCGCCTTCGCGATCTCGCGGCGGCGCTCGAGGTCGGGGTGGTGGAGCTCGTCGTCCGACGGCGGCTCGACCGGCGTGTTTTCGATGACCTGCGCCTTCAGCTCCTGGAAGCGCGCGCGCAGATCGGCGTCGCTCAGGGCCTGAAGCTCAGGCTCGAGCGCGTTCGCCTCGTCGACGACCGGTTGGATCCGTTTCAGCTCGCGGTCGTTCGAGTCGACGAAACGGTTCAGGAATCCGAGCACTACCTGCGAAGTCTATCCGAGGCGGCTCGCGACCCCGTCCACCGCGGAGCGCGTCTCACCCCCGTCACTCCGACTCACTCCTCCGCGTTGTCCTCGAAGTCCGGCCAGGCCGCGATGTCGACCTTGTGGTTCTCGGGCGACGCGAGCGTCCACCAATTGGGCGCGTGCGTGCCGTCCACCAGGCGTCCGCCAGCTTCGAGTGCTGCCGCGACTCGTGCTTCGGCCTGATCGGCCGGCACGCTGACGTCGATGTGGGTCCGGCCTCGCCCCGGCCTGGGAGGGCGGAGGCCCTGGAACGACACGTACGGGTTGCGTCGGTGCCGATCGACGACGTCTTCCTTCGGTCCAAGGCTTCGGTACCCGAGGGCTGCGGCCCAGAACGGACCGACGTCGCTGCCGGCATCCTGTGCCGCCGCAATGCCCACGACCTGGACCTGGGAGGGGTCCGGCTGGATCCCCAACTTCCGAGCTTCTGCCGAAATCCGGCGTGCCAGCTCGACATCACGCTGGCTCAGAGCTCCGTACTCCCCGGAGGCGCTCCTGATGGTGACTCCCTCGGGTCGCACATCCACGTCGGGGAAGTGGCCGACAGCCTCCGCGACTTCGGCGATCGCGGCCACAAACGTTGCTGCTTGGGCGAACGATCCGACGGGGAAGTAGGCGTGGGCGCCAGAGAAAAGGACCCGCCAGTCCTCGACTCCGGCCGCGTCGTGGAATGCCCGAGCAGTGGTTCGCTTCTCGCTCATGGGCCAATGCTAGGCAGGAAGAGACCCGGGCCGTGCATGCGCCCGCCCTCGCTCGAAGATGGTGTCATTCGCGTCGATCGCTCAGTCTCGGTGGTCACTCAAGGTGAGGGTCTCGTTCATCGCGCAGTGGCCGCACAGTCCGAGCTCGATAGCCCACCGAAAGCCGAACGGATCTCGCCGGTGGTCGCCTCGACCATGACCCACACCTCGTTCGTCGCATCGAGCTCGCCGACCAGCCGCACGACGTATACGGCCGAGGGAGGGGGCGGAACAGGTGAAAAGCTCATCGGACGACGCTCGTACCAAGCCAGCAACACGCAGCCGCCGCCTTTCCAGGCGATGTCGAGGTCGGGCCACCCGTCTCGCGCTCGTGAGCGAGGGCCGTCGCTTGCGCCTCTGCGGCGCTGAGTCGAACGAGCGGAATCTTGTCAGCGGGGAGAGGGCCCAGGGTGCCGACGCCGATCTCCACGACGCGCGAGAGCGAGCCCAGGACGCCTGAGTGACAACCACCTAACAGCCCGGCGAGAAAGAGTGTCGCAACCAGTCGACGAACCATGGCGGTGCCTCTCGTCCGTACCACCGTGCTCGGGAGCGCTATTCATCGGTGTCGCTCGGCGTCCGCGAATGTCACTCGGTGCTCCCGAGACCGCGAAGCGATCGAGCGAGCCAGTCCCAATCAAAGACCGCGAGCGATAGCGCGGCCAGGCCGGCGAAGAGGGCGCGCGCCGCATATACCACCGCGACAGCACCGGCATCTCCATCGATGCCACCCACCTGGCCCTCGTTGAGGTAGACGAACGGTGTCGGTAGGAAGGTCACCGCATTCATTGCGAACCACGCTGCCGCGCTAACGGCGAGAAGCGAACGAATCATCCGGGCTCCTCATTGTGTTCCTCGACCCAACCCAACTTCGCTTGCGGTGATCACACGTCGAGCGTGAGCTCGAGCTCGTCGCGGATCGGGGTGCCGTTCGCGGCAATCTCGCCGATCGCGGGCTTGAGCGATCGACGGGCCTCGTCGACGGCGCCCTGGCGGAGAGCCGAGAGGTGCCAGCCGCGGCGCTGGTAGAAGCCGATCGCGGTGACGTTGTCATTCGTGGTGACCGTCCAGGCCCGACGGACGCCCTCCTCGCGGAGCTCGCCGCGGGCCGCATCGAGCAGCGCTGTGCCCACGCCCTGCCGGCGTGCGGCCGCCGCGACCACCAGGCATCGGATCTCCGCCTCCGGCAGCGTGCCCACCGCGGAGACGTGATACGTGATCAGCCCCGCGAGCGCGCCATCGACCTCGGCGACGAGCGCCTCGCCCTCGAGCGGGTCCATGAGCTCGCCACGGCGAGCCTGCATGCGGCCGGCGAATTCGTGCTCGAGAACCTCCTCGGCCCAGCCCAGCTCGGCGGGCCTGGCCAGCCGGCGAACCGAGATCGTCACGACAGGGTCAGCCGGGCAGCTGCCAGAACCCGACCCCGTAACCGATGACGAGGATGACGAAGGTCAGGAACGCGAGGCCGCCCCAGAACGCCACGGCCAGCCAGACGGGCGTCGGGTTCATCTCGGGATTGCGAAGTCGCGGCAGCTTGCCGCCCGGCAGCGATGCGCCCCAGCGGGAGGAGCGAAGCTGGGTTCGCCAGTCGGAGGCTTCGGGCGCGCGCCGAGGTTCGAGGCCGCCCTGGCCGTCGGGCTTGTGGAGCTGGAGGCTCATCGCTCGCGCTCCGGGATCAGCGGCTCGAGTGGGACGTCGTCGTCGCCGTCGAGCGGCGAGTCGTCGGCCGGCTTGGCTTCGTGGGGCTCGGCCCGGGTGTCGAGCGTCCGTTCGACGCCCTCGCCCCAGAACGTCATCTCCTGGACGAGCGGCAGCTCACTCGAGAAGAGCGCCCCGACAGATTCGCCCCTGTGGATGCGCTTGATCGCCTCGCCGATGAGCGGCGCGACGGTGAGCGTCGTGATCTTCGAGAGGCGCTTCGCCGGCGGCAGCGGCACGGAGTCGGTCAGGACGATCTCCTTCAGCGAGCTGTCGCGAATTCGATCGGTCGCCGGGTCCGACAGCACGCCGTGGGTGGCGCAGGCGTAGATCTCCTCGACGCCCTCGCGTTCGAGCGCCCGGACGGTCTCCATCAGCGTGCCACCGGTGTCGATCTCGTCATCGACGATGATCGCCCGCTTGCCATGGACGTCGCCGATGACGTTCATCAGCTCGGCCCGGTCGAGGTTCCCGATCCGCCGCTTCTCGATGATCGCCAGCGGCGCTTCGAGCAGCTCCGCGAACGCCCGCGCGCGCTTCGCGAACCCGAGGTCCGTGACGACGACGAGGTCCTCGAGGTGCTTATGGATGAAGTAGCTCGAGATCAAGTGGACTGCGGTCAGCTCGTCCACGGGGATGTTGAAGAAGCCCTGGATCTGGCCCTGGTGGAGGTCGAGGGTCAGGACGCGATCCGCGCCCGCGACCTGGAGCATGTCGGCCACGAGCCGGGCGGTGATCGGGACGCGCGGCTGGTCCTTCTTGTCGGACCGGCCGTATGCGTAGAACGGGATGACGGCGGTGATCCGGCCCGCGCTCGCCCGCTTGAACGCGTCGATCATGATCAGCAGTTCCATGATCGACTGGTTCACCGGATGGCACGTCGGCTGGACGAGGAAGACGTCCTTCTCGCGGACGTTGTCGAGGATCTTGACGAAGATGTTCTCGTTCGCGAACTGGAACACCTCGGCGCGCCCGGGCTCGGACCCGAGGTAGCGCGAGATCTTCCGGGCGAGATCCGGGTTGGCGTTGCCGTGGTAGATCTCGAACTGGTCCGCGTACAAGGGCGCCGTCTCCCGATCGCCGAACGTCCTCACGTGCTGGTCA
>DASRJS010000095.1:0-2163 GCA_035649355.1 Candidatus Polarisedimenticolia bacterium | reverse complement strand
ACGGCGCGTCGGAACCGACCGGCGCGCGCGCGAAGGGCCTGACCGGCGCCGCGGGGATCGCCTACTGGCAGAACGACTACCCGGCCGCGATCGGCTGGTATCGCGAAGCGGAGGAGATCGTTCGGGGCCTGGACGATCCTGTGTGGCTCGCCGATGCGCTCTACAACACCGGGACCACGGCGGCGCTCATCGGTGACATGGCGACCGTGATGGAGCGCCTCGCCGAGGGGATCGCGATCGGGCGGACGCTGGCCGACGACGGGATCATCGGCCGATACCTCGCGGCGCAGGGCTACATGGCGTTCATGGGCGGCGACTACGACGCGGCCCGAGCGCCGCTCGAGGAAGGCCTCGCGATCGCGGAGCGGCAGGGCAACCAGATGGCCATCGGGATGGGTCACCACACGGTTGCGCAGGTCGCGCGACTCCAGGGCCGGCACGCGGACGCGGTTGCGCATTACGGCGCGGCGCTGAAGATGGGCCGCGAGTTCGGCGATACGGCGGCGCTGACCGAACCGCTCCAGGGCATCGCCGCAGTCGCGGTCGCTGCCGGCGACATCGAGCGCGGGGTCCGACTGCTTGGCGCAAACGAAGCGATCCGCGAGCGCCTCGGCGGCGGCCCGCCGCCGGAGTGGATCCACCTCGGCGACCCGTTCACCCCTGCGCGTGAGGCGCTCGGCGACGAGGCGTATGAGAAGGCCTGGCAAGCCGGCCGGGCACTCAGCGTCGAGGACGCGGTGGACGAAGCCCTCGCGGTGCGTGTGCCGTCGGAGGTCTCGACCTAGGCCGTCGCGCTCCCGTGTGCCAGCTCGATCAAACCTGAAGCCGCGCTGATCGGGATCGCGAACCCGAGGCCTTCCGCGGACGAGGCGACGGCGGTGTTGATGCCGATGACCTGACCGACGGCGTTCAGCAGCGGCCCGCCGCTGTTGCCGGGGTTGATCGCGGCGTCGGTCTGGATCAGGTGATGAAGCTCGACCGGTCGGCCGGTCAGCTCGTCCGTGACCGTCACGTCGCGGTCCAGGCCCGAGACGATGCCCTGGGTGACCGTCTCGGTATAGGTTCCCAGCGGACTGCCGATCGCGATTGCCGTCTGCCCGACGTCGAGCGCGTCGCTGTTTCCGATCGTCGCGGCCGTCAAGCCGGTTGCCTCGATCTTGATGAGCGCGAGGTCGTTGTCGTCGGCGATCTTCACGACGCTGGCATCGAACTCGCGGCCGTCTTCGAGCGTCACCGTCAGCGCATTGGCGTTCGCGACGACGTGGCGGTTCGTGAGGATGTAGCCGTCGGTCGTGAGGATGACCCCGGAGCCGACGCCGGTCGTCGGCACGTTGAAGGGCCCGCGACTCGCGACGCCGTCGGCGGTGATCGTGACGACCGTCGGCTTCGCCGCGGCAACGATGTCGACGAGGTCGACCGTTTCGACCTTCGTGCTCGTCGATGCCGGGTCGGCGTTGGCGGTTGCGGTGGGCGAGGCACCCGAACCAGCCGTAAGGTTCGTCGCCACTGCGTACGTGCCGGCTGATGCGAGCGTGGCTGAGAGAAGGCTCACGGCCACGATGCGGGTGGCACCGCCCCAGCTGTGGTTAGCACCTCCTCCGCTGCGGTTGACACCGCCCCAACCGGCCCCCTTTCGGGAGCGCGGCTGGGACGGAATGGGAGCCTGGTCGGCGGATCCGGGAGGAGGGAGCGGATCGCCGTCCGCGGTCGCCGCATGGCGCTCGAGGTTCGGCTCGTTCGGGCTATGCCCGAGTTCGGCCGTCCCCCCGAGCTGACCGGCGTCCTGATCATTGGGGAGCATCTGGGGTTCTCCTTGGGTGCGAACCCCACATTCGGCCCGCGCGCTGAGAGAACCCTGAGAGGCAGGTTTGGCTTCCTCAACCTTCCCCTTCACGGGGCCAAGTAACCGACAGCTAAGCCACGTCCATCACGATGCGGCCGTGCCTGCACGGGAACGCATGTCTGAACGCGGCTCGTCGCGCGGCCGGCAGCTGGTGGCGGAGATCGGGCGCGAGCTACGAATGGCACGAGTTGGACACGGGCTCAGTCAGGAAGCCGTCGCTCGGGCGGTAGGGGTTTCCGACAGTCGTATCAGCCTCATTGAGCGCGGGCGAGTCCTGTCTGTAAGCATCATGACAATCGCCCGCCTCGGCGCGGCCGTCG
>DASRJS010000094.1:0-13528 GCA_035649355.1 Candidatus Polarisedimenticolia bacterium | reverse complement strand
CGACGCCGTTCGCTCATGGAGCTCGGCGAACGCCGCGATCGCGGTCGCGTCGGCGCCTCGGGACACTTCGACCGTCGTGCCCTCCTTCGCAGCTCGCCGCGCGAGATTTCGGGCATTCGACGTCCAGGTCGACTGCCGCTCCTCGGGGTCCGAGGAGATCGTCGCGACCTGGGTGAGCCTCGCCTGGAGGTCGAACCGGGCCTGCTGAAGGCCGGCCGCGTGGAGGATTCGGGCGAGCCGCTGATCGTCGGGGCCGGTTGCGCGCGGGTCGAGCTTGACGACGATGCCGCGCTCGCGCCGGGCCATGTCGCGCAGCCCGCCGAGGAGCACCGCGAGGGCGAGCGGCGCTTCCGCCGCGTCGCGGTCCCAGAGCGGGCCGTGGGGCACGTAGACGACCGACCGGCCGAACGACGTCCGCCGCACGAGCGCCTGGGCGAGGCCGCGGATCGCGCCGTCGGGGCCGCGGGCGGCGAGGCGGACGGGCCGCTCCCCGGTCGTGGCCGCCACGTCGCCCCAGGCCCAGAGCTGCAGGATGTCGCCCTCGGGTCGCGCGGCAACGAAGGCGTCCCAGCCCGGGCGGTCCGACTCCCGGGCGAGGTCGATCTGGAGCGACGCCGGCGCCATCAGCTGCCGCTCCTCGATCCGAAGAGTCGCAGCGCCACGCGGCCGGCGGCGTAGCGCCACGGCCGGGCGACCCACTCGAGGTTGCCGACCTGCTCGATCCAGCGCGCCCCGAGCGCGTCCTTGAACCGCCACAACCCGTGCATCGCCTCGCCCTCGCGGGGCTGGCGGCGGATGCCCGGCACGTCCACGCCACCGAGGTCCATCTCGGTCCGGCCCTCGCGGAGCGCGAGCTGCATCGCGCGCCACTGCTGGAGGTGCGCGACGCCCCGCACCCGCCCGCGCGTCGCCGCGCGATCGCCACCGTGTGAGAACGTCAGCCGCCGACCGTGGCGGTAGAACATCGCCGCGCCGAGAGGCTCGCCGTCCGGCTGCAAGGTCTCGAAGAGGACGATGTGGCCGGCCTCGAACCCCAGCCGGGTCCAATCGAGGAAGGGGCCGCGGCCGCCGAGCCCGAACGACCGCCTGGCGGCCGTCTCGACGAGGATCTCGTGCAGCCGTCCGAACACCGCCTCGACGGCGGCCCGATCGTCCGACGGTGGCCGTTCGAAGCCCTCGCCGGGATCGCCGTCCGCGCCGACAGCGCGGTCGTAGCGGATGACCCGGAGCTCGGCCTTCTGGGCGTCCCGGATCCAGCGTCGCGTCGTCGAGTGGAGGCGGGCGAACAGCGCATCCTCGTCCAGCCCGGCCAGGTCGACGGCCATGCGATGGCGGGCCGGCTGGATCTCCTCGATCGAGCGGAAGCCGGCCTTCGCGAGACGCTCCGCGTAGCCAACGCCGGTCGGGATCTCCGCATCGCTCGAGACCACGTCCACGCCCTGTGCCGCGAGCCAGCGCGAGGCGACGATGAGCCGCGCGGCGGTCGTCTCCGGCGGTTCGCCGAGCGCAAGCGGGCCGCGCGAGATGTATGCGCCGGCGCCGCCGACCACCGGCCACGGGCGCGTCAGGGCGAGCAGCCGGTAGTCGTCCGGGAAGACGATGAAGCGTGGCGTCCAGCCGTGCCGGGCGCGGTACTCGGCCCAGGCCCGGGACTGGTAGACGTCGCCGCCCTCGGGCTCGACCGTGTGGGCATCCCAGTCGGCGAGCTCGTCGGCCGTCGCCTCGTGCGGCTCCGCGATGACTTTCGTCACGGCGCGCCACCGACGGTCCGGCGCCGGACCACCCGTGCCAGCGCCCTGGCGATCGCGCGGCTGCGATGAACCCACGGCCGGAGGACGATCTCGTGCGCCGCAGCGTGCTCGGTGAAGACGGCACCGAACGAGCGTTTGTGCTCGAACAACCCGAACGTCGGCTCGCCGGGCCGGGGCTCGCGGCGAGCACCGGGCACGTCCACGCCGCCAAGGTCGATCGACGGATGCCCAGCCTCGACGGCTCGCCGGATCGCCGACCAGCGCAGGAGGTGCATCGTCCCGGGGAGCCGCTCTCGAACCGACGCGTCATCGCCCGAGACGGCCGTCGCGAGTCCCCCACCCTGCCGGATGAGCAGGAGCCCGCCGACGATCCGCGCATCGGCGCGGGCCACGAGCAGCACGCCGCGATCGGCGGCCAGCAGGCGCCGCCACCAGGTGAGCATCGCGTCCGTGCGCCCGATCCAGAAGCGTTTTCGCTCGGCCGTCGTCTCGTAGATCTCCGCGAATCGGTCGATCGCGGCCTCGTCCGATGCTGCCTCGACGCGCAGCCCGGCCTCCTCCGCTGCCCGGATCCGCTGGCGCGTTCCCTTCGACACGCTCGCAAGCATCGCATCGACGGTCGTGCCGGCAGGAATGTCGAGGATCATGCGGTGTCGCTCCGCCTGGAGCTCCTCGGTCTCACGAAAGCCGGCGCCCGCCAGGGCATCGTCGTACGTCCGGTCGGCGCGGAGGATGGGATCGACAGCAAGGATGGACGAGCCCACGCTGCGGGCCCAGGCGGCCAGGCCGATCGCCCGCGCTGCGACGGTATCTGGGGGATCGCCTGCTGCGACCGGCCCGCGCGGCGCGTACGCGGTGGAGCCCGGGATCGGCGGTTGGGCGCGCAGGAGCACGAGGGCGCGGCGGCCGTCCTCGAACGTGAGGTAGTGCGGCCACCAGCCCTGCGCCGCGCGATGCTCCGCGTTGAGCGTCGACTGGTGGATGTCGCCACCGGGGACGTCCACGACGCTGGTATCCCAGTCGCCTGGCGCTTCGACCTCGACGTTCGCGACCGCGATGACCCGCTGCCTGGTGCTCACGCGTCGCGGTCGCCGTCCGCGGCCGGTCGGGCGCGGCCGAACCGCCGGATCGCGAGCGCCGCGCCGCTGGCCGCCCGCCAGGCTCGTGCGCCGAACCGATCCAGGTCGAGATCCCAGGCGCCGATGTAGCGGATCGAGCGGCCGCCGAAACCCGACTTGAAGTACGTGATGCCGGGGTTCACCAGGCCGCACATGTCGTACTCGCTGAGTCCGCCTTCGGCGGCGGCCCGGATCGACTCCCACTTCAAGAGGTAGTTCGCGTGCAGCTCTCCGGCCGCCGACGTGTAGCCGCCCCACGGCTCGCTCAGGCGGCCGCCGCAGCGCACCAGGAAGAGGCTCGCGATCGGTTCGCCAGCCGGCGTGTCGGCGAACAGCAGACCGACACGCTGGTCGGCGGCGAACTCGTCCCACATCCGCTCGAACGTCGACAGCGGCCGGGCCACGAAGCCCATCCGTCCGGCCGTCCCGCTGAGCAGCCGATGGAACGCTGGAAGCGCCTCGCGGCCGGCACCGCGGATGACGACGCCGTTCGCGCGGGCACGGTTGACGTACTGGCGCCACTTCTTCCGGAGACCGTGCCACAGCCCGTGTTCGCCGGGCTTGAGGTCGAGGAGCCAGGTGTCGGCCCGTTGGACCGGCGGCGCCGGCTTCCAGCCGGCAGCGCTCAACGCCCGAACGAAGGCGCCGTCGCGGTCGAGCGGGCCGCCGGCCTCGACCTCGGGTTCGATGCGAACGAGCCCGATCTTGCGGTTCGCCAGCGCGTTGCGGATGCCGCTCGTGAAGTCTCCGATCGTTCGCTCTTCGAGCCGCAGGCCGAATGGAGCGCGCGGCCCGTACGCGAAGCCCCACGGCAGCGGCGACCGGTGCGTGACGAGGACCTGCGCGCTAAGGAGCGCCATCGCCGGGTCGAGGCGCCAGCGGACTGGCGACCAGCCGGTCGCGGCCTTGATCCGGACCCACGCGTCGAGCTGGTAGAACGTGCCGCTCGGATCGCCCTCGACCAGCCGGTCCCACTCGGCCGCGCCGATGTCCGGGGCGAGCTCGCTCGCGGGCAGGCCGGTCATGCGGGTTGCTGCCGCCGCCGAAGCGCGCCGGCGAGCAGGCGCCGGATCGTCGCCGGTTCCGGCTGGCCGAGAATCATCGCCGCGCCGATGTAGGCGCCCGCCGCGAGCCCTCCGGCAACCACGCTCGCGATCGCGACGATGGGCTTCGACGTGAACGGGTCTCCGAGCCAGGCGTGGAGACCGCTGAGCGCGAGCCAGCAGACCGCCGCGCCGCCAGCCGCCAGGACTCCGGACTTCAGCCACGCCAGCAGCTCGCGCGGGGGCTCGAGGCCGGGCAGCTTTCTCGCGAGCCGGAAGAGCAGGAACGTCGCCTCCACCCAGGCTCCCAGCGCGATCCCGAGGGCCAGGCCGCGGATGCCGAGGACCGGCGCGGTGAGGATCGAGACCACGATGTTGATCGCGACCGCGATGACCGCGCCAACCACCGGTGTCCGCGTGTCCTGGTCGGCATAGAACGCCCTGGCGAGGACGGCGATCAGCCCGTGCGCCGGGAGCCCGAGGAGGAACACGCCAAGCGCTCCGGCAGCCGCGCCGACCGCGACCTCGTCGAACCGGCCGTAGGCGAAGAGCAGCCGCACGATCTCGGTTCGAAGCACCAGCCCGACCCCGGCCACGAGCAGGAGCGCGAACGCCAGGAGACGCAGTGACCGGACGACGAGCGAGCGAAGCTCGTCGTGGGAACCGGTCGCGGCCGCCTGCGACATCGTTGGCAGTGCCACGATCCCGAGCGGCTGAGCAATCGTGCCGATCGGCAGCTGCAGGAGCGTGAACGCGACCGTGTACGCGGTGATCGCGCCCGCGCCGAGGCTCGAGGCCAGTGTCGTGTTCACGAGGAACGTCAGCTGGACCGAGGCCAGGCCGATCGCCCGGGGGCCCATCAGCCAGAAGACCTTCCGCGCGAGCGGATCGGCCACGTCAACGCTGAGGCGCGGCCGGAAGGACGCCCGCCATAGCGCCGGCAGCTGGACGAGGACGTGGAGCGCCGACCCGGCGACGACCCCGATCGCGAGCGCCGTGACGCCGCCGGAGCGGCCAAAGAGCAGCGCAGCGACGATGATCGCGGCGTTGTAGGCGATCGGCGCGACGGCCGCGGACAGGAATCGGCCCGAGGCGTTGAGGAGGCTCGCCGAGACCGAACCGAGCGCGAGCAGGACCGGGGAGACGAGCATGATCCGCGTGAGGTCGATCGCGAGCTGGCCGGTGGCCGGGTCGAAGCCGGGCGTGATCGCCGGAACGATGAACGGGGCCAGGATCGCAAAGAGGATCGCGAGCGCCGCGAGCGAGAGCAGCACGAGGTTCGCGACGGTCGCGCCGATCCGGAACCCGCGGTCCGACTCGCCCGTCGCCCGGAGCCCGGCGACGATCGGCACGAGCGCCGAGCCCATCGCGCCCGCAGCCACGAGCTGGAACATCAGGTCCGGGATCCGGAATGCCGCGAAGAACGCGTCGAGCTCCGGGCCTGCACCGAAGATCGCGGTCGTGATCGTGACGCGCAGGTAACCGAGCACTCGCGACGCGAGGAACGCACCACTGACGAGGAGGCCGGCTCGCGCCAGCGCGCCGCCGGCGGTCATGGTTTTGTGGCGCTCGGCTGAGAGGCGGGCGTGTCCGGCTGGCGCGCGAGAGCCCGCGGATGGGCACTCGCGTAGGCGGTCCGCAGTCGCGCCGGCGAGACGTGCGTGTAGACCTGTGTCGTGGCGAGGCTCTCGTGGCCGAGCAGCTCCTGGACGACGCGCAGGTCCGCGCCACCGTCGAGGAGGTGCGTCGCGAACGAGTGGCGCAGCGTGTGCGGCGAGACGCCGGCCGGAAGCCCGGCGAGCCGGCATAGGCGATCGATTCGGAACCGCAGGCCGCGAACGCCGAGACCATCGCCGCGGTGGTTGAGGAAGATGACCGCGGGTTCCGGGCCTGCGTCGGCTGGGCGGCGGGCAAGGAGGACGGCCCGGGCTTCCTCGAGGTACGTACCCAGGGCGGCGACAGCCGGGCGGCCGAGCAGGCCGATCCGTTCCTTGCGGCCCTTGCCGGTGACCCGGATCTCGGCCCGCCGAAGGTCGAGCGAGCTCAGCTCGGCGCCGGCGAGCTCGCTGATCCGCAGTCCGGCGGCATAGGCGACCTCGATGACCGCCCGATCGCGCAGCGCGATCGCCGTCGCGAGCTGCGCCCGACGGGGTTCGTCCGCGGCGGCCGCGAGCTCGCCATCCACGGCGGCGAGGAGCCGCCCAACCTGATCGATCTCGAGGACCCGCGGCAGGCGGCGCGGCAGCCGTGGCGTGGCAATCGCGCCCCACGGATCGCCCGGGGCGAGGCCGGCCCGCACCGCGAACCGATGAAAGGACCGGATCGCCGCAAGCCGCTGGGCGACCGATCGCCGCGCATTCGTGGATGCCAGACGGGCGAGGTAGGCCCGCAGGGCCGCGCGGTCCGGCTGGCGCCAGTCGACGTCGCGCTCGGCGAGCCAGTCGAGATACGTGCCGACGGCCGTCCTATAGGCGCGCTGCGTGTGCTCGGACGCGTCGCGAGCCGCCAATCCGCCGAGGAATCGCGCGAGCGCGGCGTCACCGCCGGCCGGCGTTCGGCTCACGCGTTCGGCGCGGTCCCGCCGCGTGCGGCCCCACCCGACGTTCGCCGCGACGTGGACCCGCGGCCATCGGCCCGCCCACCACTCGACCGCCCGCCGCGACCCGTGCCCCGCCGTGGCGCACCCCGACGTGCCCCACCGCCGCGCCGCGGCGCAAGGGCAGCCGGATCCGGCGGGCCACCCGCCAGCCTGCGTCCGACGATGCTGCCATCGCCTGCCGGCAGCTCGATCGTCGCGCCGCACTTGAGGCACAACGCGCCCTCGGTGCGCTTCGCCACCGGACCGTCGTCGGCATCGTGGAACGCGCCGAGCGGCTCGAAGTTCGTCGTGTAGTCGCACTTCGGATACGCGGAACACCCCCAGAAGACGTTTCCGGTGCGGCGCGCGCGACGCGCGACGAGGTGGCCGTCGCCGTTCTTCGGGCAGATGACCTCGAACGGCAGCTGGTCCGGCGGCGGGGGGCCGTCGCGGCGGATGTAGTCGCAATCGGGATACCGGGAGCAGCCGACGAACATCCCGAACCGCCCGCGCTTCGCCACGAGCGTGCCCTCGCCGCACTGCGGGCAGACCTCGCCGGTCCCCGGCAGCGCCGGCGTCGCCGCCTCGTCCTCGGGTAGCGGGCGCGATTCCTTGTGCTCGGGATACATCGAGCACGCCAGGAAGCGGCCGTTCCGGCCCAGGCGGATGACCATCGGGTGGCCGAGCGAGCAGACCTCGTCCGACGGCTCTGTCGTGATGTCGCTTCGCTTGACGGTCCGGCGAACCTCGGCGACCTGGTCGCGGAGCGGTGGAAAGAAGTCCTCGAGGAGCGGGATCCATTGCTTCCGGCCCGAGGCGACGTCGTCGAGGTCGGCCTCCATGCGGGCCGTGAAGTCGAGATCGACATAGTCCCGGAAGTGCTCGACGAGGAAGTCCGTGACGATCTCGCCGATCTTCTCGGGCACGAGCCGACGATCCTTCGTGATCACGTAGCCACGGTCGACGATCGTCGAGATCGTCGCGGCGTACGTCGAGGGCCGGCCGATGCCGTGCTCCTCGAGCGCCTTGATGAGCGTCGCCTCGGTGAAGCGGGGCGGCGGCTCGGTGAAGTGCTGGGCCGGCTCGATCGAGCGCACGGTCGTGACGTCGCCCTCGGCAAGCGCGGGCAGCGTCGTGGCCGCCTCGTCCTCGTCGCCCTCGTCGCGACCCTCGGTGTAGACGCGGGCAAAGCCATCGAACACGACGCGCGTGGCGGTTGCCCGCAGCTCATACGGCTCCGCGGCGAGCTCGGCGGTCGTCGTCTCGAGCTCCTTCGCCTCCATCTGGCTCGCGAGCGCCCGCTGCCAGATGAGCCGGTAGAGGCGCAGCTCCTCGGGCTTGAGGAACTGGGCGAGCGAGTCGGGATCGCGCTGGAAGCTCGTCGGACGGATCGACTCGTGGGCTTCCTGGGCGCCCTTCGTCTTCGTCTTGTAGACCCGGCCCTTCGGCATCGTGTACGGCGCACCGAAACGCTCGCGGATGACGTCGCGCGCCTCGCCCATCGCGACCCCGGCCATCGCGACCGAATCCGTGCGCATGTACGTGATCAGGCCGACGTGGCCGTCGGGCGTGTCGACGCCTTCGTACAGCCGCTGGGCGACCGACATCGTCCGCTTCGGGCTGAAGCCGAGCTTCCGGCTAGCCTCCTGCTGCAGCGTTGACGTCGTGAACGGCGGCGCCGGGCTCCGCTTCTGCGTCTTCGTCCCGATCGAGACAACGCGCGGGCTGAGCCCCCGCAGCGTCTCGGCGTGGTGCTCGGCGAGCGTGCCGTTGTCGACGTCGAGCGGCTCGCCGCCGATCCGGACGACCTCCGCGCCGAACTCCTCGCCGCGCTCGGTCGCGAGCGTCGCGTGCAGCGACCAGTACTCGCGCGCGACGAATGCCTGGATCTCGCGCTCGCGCTCGACGACGAGGCGGACGGCGACCGACTGAACGCGCCCGGCCGAGAGCCCGCCGCGGACCTTGCGCGAGAGGAGCGGGCTCAGGGTGTAGCCAACGAGGCGGTCAACGATCCGGCGCGTCTGCTGCGCGTCGACGAGGTTCACGTCGATGTCGCGCGGATGTGCGAAGGCGTCGCGGATCGCCCGTTCGGTGATCTCCGAGAACGTCACCCGGCGGGTCTTCTCGCGGGGGACGTGCGCGGCTTCGGTGACGTGCCAGGCGATCGCCTCGCCCTCGCGGTCGAGGTCCGTCGCGAGCCAGACGAGGTCGGCGCTCCGGGCGGCTTTCGCGATGTCGTCGACCTGGCGGCGGCGATCCTCGCTGACGACGTACTCGGGCGCGAAGCCGTGGTCGACGTCGACGCCGAACTTGCCCTTGCCAGGATTCTCGGGCAGGTCGCGGACATGGCCGAACGAGGCCAGGACGCGGTAATCGTCGCCGAGATAACGCTCGATTGTCCGCGCCTTGGCGGGCGATTCGACGATCACCAGGTGCTTCGGCATCGGCCGGGAGTCTATCGCATGGTCATTCGCGGCCGATCACCCGGCGTCACGGGCCGGGTTCAGGCGTCGCGAGCGATCAGTGCGGCCAGTAGAAGTCGCAGACGAGCCGGACGCGGCCCGAGTAGACCCAGACGCCGATGCCGACGTGGGTGAAGTCGGCTCGCATGATGTTCCGCCAGTGGCCGCCGTTGTACGAGGACTCGCTCTGGAAGTAGAGATGCGACGCGAGCACCGAGGCGAACGGGTCGCCGGCGCGGCAGCCGATGTTCTCACCCCAGTACGCGCTCGTGTACCCGGCGCGTCGCAGGCGGGTGCCTGGATCGCCGTCGGCGGTGTGCGTGCACAGGCCCTTGACGGCGAGGAGCTTCGCGTACGGCCGCGCGACGTAGTCGCTGATGCCCTTCGACAGCGTCAATGCGTTCAGGCCGCTGCCGCCGGGACTCGAGCAGGCGCCCGTCGAGGTCACCCAGCCGCCCTGGCGCGTGCAGTTGAGCAGGCCGAGGTAGTAGGTCTCAACTGCGGCCCACGAGCCGCCGCCGACGCCCCCGCCCCCGCCGCTGGACACCAGCCGCGGCGTCGGCTTCGCCGCGGTCCTGAAGGTGATGCTCGACGCGCTTGCGAGGGCCATCCCGGCCTGGGACATCGCGCCGCCGCCAACCCCGATCGAGATGTTCGTGCCGTAGCCGAGCTTGGCCGACGGTGTGAACACGAGAACCGTGTCGTTCTCGGCCCAGCGGAATGTCCCGGCGAGCTTCTTCGTCCCGGCGCTCGCAGACCACGCCGCCTCGGTCGTTGCGTGGTCCATCGGTTCGGTGAACCGCACGGACAGCTTGGCCGTCGTGGAGACGCCGGTCTCCTTCGATCGCGGGCGGAAACGGACAACGGCCGGCACCCCGGCGGTCCGGAGCTCCAGGCTGGCCGGCGCGATCGGCGCGCCGTCGGCATCGAGGGTGCCCGCCACGAGCGAAATCGTGTACGTCGTGTCCGGCTCCAGCGTCGCCGACGGAGCGAAGCGATAGCTCGTCGTCGGCGTGCCGCCGTTGTCGACGCGTTCGAAGTCGATGCCCGCTGGTGACACCTGGAGCGCGAGCGTCGCGTCGCGGATCGGCCGGTCGAACGTCACGATCACGCTGCTGTTCGAGAGCGCCTCGCCGCGGAAGGTGTCCGACGCGCTGAGCGCCGCCGTCGTCGGCTCGCGGGTCAGGAACGCCGCGCGGGTCGCCCGCGATGTCGGCGAGCCGGTCGCGTCGAGGGCGCCGGCGCTGACGCTGATCGTGTGGTACGTCGCTGGCGCCCAGGCCGTCTTCGGGCGGACGGTCAGCATCGTGAACGTCTCGTCCCAGGTGAGCCTGACGTCAGTCCGCGGATCCACCGACAGCGAGGCCGCGACGCTCGACGGGCTCATCCGGACCGGGAAGGCGATCGTGACCGGCGCGGACGGCGACTCGGAGGTCCGAATCTCGGTTGCGAACTCGAGCGGCGCGAGCGCATCGAAGCGCGGAGCGGGGATCGTCGCGGTCGTCGGCGGAGGCGTGCTGATCACGCTGCCGGCCACGACCGTTGCTGCCA
Organism: Candidatus Polarisedimenticolia bacterium; assembly: GCA_035649355.1. GTDB lineage: Bacteria > Chloroflexota > Limnocylindria > Limnocylindrales > CSP1-4 > UBA5189. The sequence goes on along the minus strand of DASRJS010000094.1, from coordinate 3,025 downwards.
CAAGCAGGCTGGCCGCGATCCCCACGCCCCGTCGCCGCGCCATGAGCACGCGCAGGTAGACAGGTCCGAGAACAGGGATGGCGAGCGCCGCCGCGGCGAGCTTTCGCAATAGACAGTCTCCTGGCACGGTCGTTCTGGGGGGACGCTGGCTTCGTGAAGCTGTCAGCCCGTCTAGGCCGGCGACACCTTACCACGGGCTTCAACGGAGCCGGTCCGGGACCTTCGCCGGGCCCGCCCGCATGAGTGAGCCGGCCGGATGGTAGCGGCCATACGTCCCGGCGACGAGGCCACGAATCTCGAGAACCGTCAGGGCGCTCAGGACTGCGGCGATCGGCAGGTCGGTGACCGCGACGAGCTCATCGGCGGTTGCGAAGCCGGCAAGGACGGCATCCGCGGTTCGTCGCGTCGCGGGTGGCAAGCCGTTCAGCAACGCATCAGGTGACGGCGGCTCGGGGTGGGCCGAAGGCGGAGGCGTGGTGGACGGGCGCGCGCTGGGTTGGCGGCGTGGCTCCGGCACGGCGATGCCGAGATCCTCGAGGAGCTGCGGCACGCCGGCGACGATCCGGGCCTCGCCGGCGCATTCGCGCAGGAACGCCAGACAGCCGGCCGACATCGGAGCGTCGATCGCGCCGGGTACGAGGTAGCAGCCGCGACCCTGCTCGAGCGCCCATGCCGCTGTGGTCAGTGCGCCGCTGCGGGCACCGGCCTCGACGACGATGACGGCGTCCGCGAGCCCGCTGATGATCCGATTCCGGCGCGGGAACGTGCCCCGGTTGGGCTGCGATCCCGGCGGATGCTCGCTGACCACGGCACCGCCGCCGGCGACGATCGCATCGGCCAGCGCACGGTGACCGCTCGGGAAGAGATGGCGGTGGCCGCCGGCGATGACCGCGACCGTCGAGCCACCTTCGGCGACCACTGCCGCGTGGGCGGCGCCGTCGATGCCGACCGCGAGACCGGAAACGATCGTGGCGCCCGCCCGACTGAGCGCCGCGGCGATCCGCGAGGCCGTCATCCGGCCGCCAATCGTCGGACGGCGCGTGCCGACGATCGCGAGGCTGCGCGTGCCGAGGAGCGCGGCCGCATTACCGTGCACGAACAGGACGTGGGGCGGCGTGGCGATCGCCGCGAGGCGTGGCGGATAGCCGGGTTCGCCGAGCGCGATCACGGTCAGCCCCGAATCACGGATGTCGGCCAGGATCGCCGGAGCCGCATCGGCCGCCGACACGAGGGCTGCAGCGACCGCGCCGGGCATCGATCGGCCGTCGCCGGCCTCCGGCGCGCTGGCCGCGATCAGCGCCGGGATCGCAGCGGCGCCCCGCTGAGCGACCTCGAGGATCTGCCTCGCGGAGCCGAGCCGGCCGAGCATCCGGGCGAGGGCGATCGGACCGACGCCTTCGACGGCGACGAGGACGGCGAGCGCATCGCGCTCGCTCATCTCCGCGCCCGCGTTGAGCGTTGCCGGCCCGGTCATCCGGCGTGACCCGCGGCGGTCAGCGCATCCAGCGGCTTCGCGGCCGGGGCCCGGAACGTCGCCGCCTCGTCGAGGAACGCCTCCTCGACGGTTTCGGCGACGGCGAGATCGGCGATCGTGCGGGCAACCCGCAGCAGTCGGTCCGTCCCGCGGCCCGAAAGCCCTTCGGAATCGGCGAGCTCCGCCAGGCGCGCGGCGGCTCGCGGCTCGAGGCGTGCCGCCGTCCGCATCGCGCGGCCACCAACACGCGCGTTCAGGCGACCCGGCGGACGCGTCGTCTGGCGGCGTCGGGCGTCGCCGATTCGTCGCGCGACCACCGCGCTCGACTCGGGCTCCCGCGGCGCCAGGAACTCCGCCGCCGAAACACGCGTCATCGGCACCCAGAGGTCGATCCGATCACGCAACGGCCCCGAGATCCGGGCCAGATATCGCTCGGGCACGCTGTGCCTGCAGACGCAGCGACCGTCATTCGCACCAGCCATGCCGCAGGGACAGGGGTTCATCGCCGCCACGAGCTGGAAGCGCGCCGGGAACACCGCGGCCCGGCCGACCCTCGCGATCTCGACGCGACCCTCCTCGAGCGGCTCCCGGAGTGCCTCGAGGACGTCGCGGCTGAACTCGGCCAGCTCGTCGAGGAAGAGGACGCCGTGGTCGGCCCGCGTGACTTCGCCGGGCGACAGCCGCGGACCCCCGCCGACCATCGCCGCGTATGAGCTCGTGTGGTGTGGCGCACGGAACGGTGGCTGGCGGACGAGCGCGCAGAGCGGAGTCGACGCGGCAACCGACGCAACGATCGTCGCCGCCAGGGAGGCCCGTTCGTCGAGCTCCGGAAGGAGCCCGGGCACCGTCCGCGCAAGCAGGGTTTTGCCCGTCCCCGGCGGGCCGTACAGGAGCAGGCCGTGTCCGCCGGCGAGCGCGATCTCCAGCGCGCGCCGGGCCGCGAGCTGGCCGCGGACCTCGGCGAGGTCTGGCGTCGGCAGGGCGACATCGATCGCGACGACCGTCGGGCGGCGGGCGACCGCACCTTCGGAGCCCGCCTCCCCAAGCTCGACCCGAGGCGGACGTCGAGCCGCGGCACGCCGGCGGCGGCGCAACGCGTCGACCGCTCCTCCGAGCGTGTCAACCGGCTCGACGTCAATGCCCGGCAGGAGCGCCGCCTCGGGCGCAGCAGCGCTCGCGACGAGGACACGGCGCACGCCCCGCCGGGCGAGGGCGAGGACCATCGGCAGGGTGCCCGGGACCGGGCGGACCTCGCCGCCCATCGAGAGCTCGCCGATGAGCGCCGTGCGCTCGAGCCGCGGTTGGAACTGCTCAGACCCGAGGAGGATGCCAATCGCCAGCGCGAGGTCGACCGAGGCGCCGCCTTTGGGAAGGTCCGCCGGGGCGAGGTTCACCGAGATTCGTCGAGGCGGGTAGACGAACCCGGAGTTGCGGATCGCGCCGCGGACCCGTTCGCGGGCCTCGCGCATCGCGGCATCTGCGAGGCCGACGATCGTCATTCCGGGCAGGCCGGGCGCGACGTCGACCTCAACCCGGATGACGCGGCCGTCG
>DASRJS010000093.1:0-2787 GCA_035649355.1 Candidatus Polarisedimenticolia bacterium | reverse complement strand
AGTCATGGGTGTTCGCGACGAGCAGCCGATCGACGGCGTCCTCCTCGCGCGTGACGTGGCCGATGATGCCCTTGCCGCCGCGGTGCTGTCGGCGATACGTGTCGACCGGCTGGCGCTTGATGTAGCCGCGGCCGCTGATCGTGATGACGACGTCCTCGTCGGCGATCAGGTCCTCGTCGGTGAGCTCTCTGGATGAGTCTTCCGCGACGCGGGTGCGACGCTCGCCCGCGTAGCGGCGCTTCAGCTCGAGCAGCTCGTCCTTGATGATCTGGAGGACGCGCGCCGGGCTCGCGAGGATGTCCTCGAGCTCGGCGATGAGCTGGATGACCTCGAGGTATTCGTCCTCGATCTTCTTGCGCTCGAGCGCGGCGAGGCGCGCGAGGCGCATGTCGAGGATCGCCTGGGCCTGGCGTTCGGTGAGCTTGAAACGGGTCTCGAGGTTGGTCCGCGCGGTGTCGACGTCAGCGGATTCGCGGATGGTCTTGATGACCGCATCGAGGTGATCGAGGGCGACCTTCAGGCCTTCGAGGATGTGGGCTCGGTCGCGGGCCTTGCCGAGGTCAAACTCGGTGCGGCGCCGGATGATCTCGCGGCGGTGGTCGACATGGTGCTGGAGGACGGACTTCAGCGGCAGGGTCTGGGGCTGGCCGTCGACGAGCGCGAGCATGTTCATGTTGAACGCAGCCTGCATCGGCGTGTGCTTGAACAGGTTGTTCAGGACCTTGTGCGGGTTCGCGTCGCGCTTGAGCTCGATGTAGATGCGCATCCCGTCGCGGTCCGACTCATCGCGCAGGTCCGAGATGCCATCGATCTTCTTTTCCTTGACGAGGTCGGCGATCTTCTCCATGAGCGCCGCCTTGTTGACCTGGTACGGCAGCTCCGTGGCGATGATCGCGATCCGATCGTCACGAACCTCCTCGAACGCGACCTGGGCGCGCATGACGACGCGGCCGCGGCCGTGGGCGTACATGTGCCGGATCGCGTCGACGGTCTCCTGCTCGCCGGTGATCGCGTTGCGCTGGCGCTCGTAGCGGAAGATCGTGCCGGCGGTCGGGAAGTCGGGGCCGTTGACGTAGTGGCAGAGGTCGTCCGAGGTGATCTCAGGGTCGTCGATGATGGCGACCGTGGCGTCGACGATCTCGCCGAGGTGATGCGGCGGGATGTTCGTCGCCATCCCGACGGCGATGCCGGACGAGCCGTTGATCAGGAGGTTCGGCAGCTTCGCCGGAAGGACGGTCGGCTCCTTCTGGGTGCCGTCGTAGTTATCGGCGAAGTCGACAGTCTCCTTGTCGATGTCGGCCAGGAGCTCGGCCGAGATCGCGGTGAGGCGGGCTTCCGTGTAGCGCATCGCTGCCGGCGCGTCGCCATCGACCGAGCCGAAGTTGCCCTGGCCATCGACGAGCGGGTAGCGCATCGAGAAGTCCTGGGCGAGCCGGACGAGCGCGTCGTACAGCGCAACGTCGCCGTGCGGGTGGTACTTGCCCATGACCTCGCCGACGATCGCGGCGCACTTGCGGAAGGAGCTCGTGTTCGAGAGCCCCATCTCGCCCATCGTGTAGAGGATTCGTCGATGCACGGGCTTGAGGCCGTCGCGGACATCGGGCAGCGCCCGCGAGACGATGACGCTCATCGCGTAGTCGAGATACGAGGTCCGCATCTCGTCCTCGATGCGGATCGAGCGGACGAAGCCGGGGTTGTCGGTCACGCGAAGCTGCTCCTGCGGTTCGTTTGAGCGGCGGTCATGTCAGCGGCGGCTCTGGCATCGTCGTCCCGAGGCCCATCGCGGCGAACTGGGCGCTGGTGGCGGCAGCCCTCGAGGTCGACGGCGCACCGGGCCTGCGGCGGATGCCGTCGAGCTGGGTTCGAATGCGGTCGGCGGTCTCGGGATCGAGCTTCATCAGCGTGTCGCGGACGACCCACGCCCGATGGCCGTCGTCGGTGCCGGCGGCGATCTCGGCTTCGGCTTCGATCGCGGTGGTCGTGGCTTCCCGATCGACGACGAGCATGCCGCGGTAGGCCCATGAGAGAGCCTTCTGGACGTCCGGCTCGGCGTCGCCGATGAGCTCGCTGATCAGCTGGAGGCCGTGACGGGCGACCTCGGGTGTGCGGCCGGCCATGCGGTCCTCGAACGGCAGTGTCGCGATCGTCGAACCGACGAGGCGGCGTTCCCAGCGGCTCGGTGACAGCGTCAGCTGTTCGAGCTCGGCCCAGCGATATGCCTCGCGAGCAATCCCGTGGCCGACGGGGTGCGCGAGCGTGTCGACGGTGATCCAGTCGGCCGCCTCGCGCGCGGCGCGGCGAAGAAGCTGCCACGTGCGCTCGGGATCGACCTCGACGGTCCGCCGGAGCAGCCCGAACGCGAACCAGCGCGCCTCGAGCTCCTCGACCTGGAACAGGCGATCAGCAAGGAACAGCCAGGTCGTCGGCGATTCGCGCTTCGTGAGGCCTCGGAAGCCGCGCTCCACCGCGGCAATGAGCGGCCAGCGCACTCCGAACGTCTTGCCGAGGCCCGGTGCGATCCGGTGCTCGCCCTCGTGATAGTCGGGATCGGCCAGCTCGCGGAACCCGTCCGCCAGGCGGGCGGCGAAGGCGTCGGGGTTCTGGACCTCCTCGGCGAGCTCACGGCCGATCTCTTCGGCCCGATCGCGGCGGGCGGCCACGAACTCGACCGCGCGAGCCGTGATCGCGCTCTGCGGCCGGTCCAGGGTGGCTGTCGGGCTCATCGGGTGTCCCCGGCGCCCGTCGCCGACTTCTGGGGTTGGTCCACCGGTCCGGTGGTATCGGCCA
>DASRJS010000092.1:0-16904 GCA_035649355.1 Candidatus Polarisedimenticolia bacterium | reverse complement strand
GCGTCTGGCCGAGCTCGCCGGGGAGCGCGGTGTCCCCGTCGTGCTCATGCACAATCGCGGCGAGGCCCGCTACACGAACCTCATCCCGGAGATCCTGGCCGACCTCCAGCGGGCCATCGAGCGCGCGGTCCGCGTGGGCGTCCGGTGGACCGACATCGTCGTCGACCCGGGCTTCGGCTTCGGCAAGGCGCCCGAGCACAACCTCGCGCTGCTGCGCGACCTGGGCGCGCTGCGGCTGCTGGGCCGCCCGATCCTCCTCGGGACGTCACGGAAGAGCACGCTCGGAAAGGTTCTCGACCTGCCGGCCGGCCAGCGGCTCGAAGCCACGCTCGCGACCACCGCCCTCGCCGTTGCGGCCGGCGCCGACATCGTCCGCGTGCATGACGTGCGCCCGAACGTCCGCGTCGCACGGATGGCCGACGCGATCGTCCGTGGGACCTGGCCCGGCGAGGGCGACCGGCGATGACCGATCGGGTGATCATCACGAACCTGCGTTTCGACGCGAAGCACGGCGTCCATGCCCATGAGAAGACGACCGCGCAGCGATTCGAGGTCGACGTCGAGCTGGAGCTGGATCTCGCGCCGGCCGGGCGATCCGACGACCTCGACCTGACGGCCGACTACGGCCTGGTTGCGAAGGTCGTGGCGAAGGTCGTGGGCGGCCCGTCGGTCGATCTGATCGAGACGCTCGCCGGGAGGATTGCGGGCGAGGTCATGGCGCGGTTCCCGGCCGTCGCCGGCGTCGTCGTCCGGGTTCGGAAGCCGGAGGTGAAGCTCGTCGCGCCGCTCGATCACGCGAGCGTGGAGATTCGCCGGTCGCGGACCTAGGCTCGTGCGGCGGACCAGGTCTCGTAGGCCGGCGGCCAATCGTCGGCGGAGGCGCGACGACCGACGACCGCGGTCAGGATCCCAAGCTCGAACAGCGCGTACGTGTCGTCGGGTTCGAAGGGCCAGGCAGCGGCGACCGTGTCACGGGTCGCCCGGTCCTCGACGAGGCTGGCGCGACCGCGGATGGAGAACTCACCGGGCACGTTGGGATCGAGGTGAGCGTGGAAGGCGAAGCGGCCGTCCTGCTCGAGGTCCGTGCGCTTCGCCGACGGCAGGACGAAGACATAGAGGCCGCCGTTCACGATCCCGACGCTGACCGGATGGATCCGGGGCGCCGCATCTCCGCGGACGGTCACGAGAAAGCCGCCGTCCCGACCCTCTCGTTGGAGGAGCGTCCGCCCTTCGGCGGCGAGGTCGGGAGCGGCGGCTTCGAAGGCCCGCCAGGCGGCGGGCTCGAGGCTGGCTGCCACTAGACGAAACGCGGGGTGAAGGTCCGGCCGGGGTCCTGGTCGATGGTCTCGCGAGAGTCGAACCCGTACCGAGCGGCGAGGACGCCAAAGCCCGCAAGCCCGCTGAAGATGGCGCTGACGACGACGATGAGTTCCATGAGATGAGGCTCCGATCTGTGTCTTCCGTCTTCGGTTGACAGGCCGAATCATGCCTGAGACCTGGTCCTCTGATAAGGTCCGCTTCGATGCCAAGAGCGAGGACCAGTTCCGCACCCGATTTGCTCATCACGATCGATCGAGACGCCTCAGAGTCGATGCACCGCCAGCTCGAGCGTTCGCTGCGCGACGCGGTCCGCGAAGGCCGGCTCAGGGCCGGCTCCGCGCTGCCCTCGACGCGCGTCCTGGCGCGCGAGTTGCGGGTCTCTCGTGGCCTCGTGGTCGAGGCCTACGAGCAGCTCGCTGCGGAGGGCTATGTCTCGAGCCGCCCAGGCGGCAAGACTCGGGTCGCCCGCCGCCCGATCCGCGTCGCGGCGCCGCGGTCGGCGGCGGCGGCGCAAACGTTCGAATTCGACTTCCAGCCCGGACGCCCGGATCTCGAGGCATTCCCGCGGGAGGCCTGGGTTCGGGCCGTTCGCCGGTCACTCGGCAGCGCGCCGGCCGCCCAGCTGACCTACCTCGACGGGCGTGGCCTGCCGGAGCTCAGGAGCGAGCTCGCGGCCCACCTGAACCGCGCCCGTGGCACGGCCATCCACCCGGATGGCATGGTCATCACCTCGGGCTTCGGCCAGGGGTTGTACCTGGTCGCGTCGGTGATGCGCGGGTTGGGCGTCCGCCGGTTCGGCGTCGAGGACCCGACGCTCGGCGACGCGCGAACGATCATCTCGACCGCGGGTTTGGACGTCGTCGACATCCCGGTCGATGGCGACGGCCTGCGCGTCGACCGGCTGAACCGCGCCCGGGTCGGCGCCGTGCTCGTCACGCCCGCGCACCAGTACCCGACCGGTCGCGTGCTGTCCCCGGATCGACGCGCCGCCCTCCTCGCCTGGGCCGACCGTCGGGGCGCGATGATCATCGAGGACGACTACGACGCGGAGTACCGCTACGACCGCCAGCCGATCGGCGCGTTGCAGGGCCTGCGACCGGAGCGCGTGATCTACACCGGTTCGGCGAGCAAGCTGCTCGCTCCGGGGCTGCGGCTCGGCTGGTTCGCCGCTCCGCAATCGATGGCCGACAGGATCACGGCGCTCAAGAAGATCCTCGACCATGGCTCACCGGTCATCGACCAGCTGGCGTTCGCCGACTTCATCGCCCGCGGCGACCTGGATCGCCACCTGCGGCGGATGCGGCCGATCTACCGCCACCGCCGCGACCACCTGATCGCGACGCTGGCCCGCCACCTGCCGGAGCTCAAGCCCGAGGGCGCCGCCGCCGGGCTTCACATCCTGACCTGGCTGCCGCCCGGCATCGATTCAGATGCCCTCGTGGCCGCCGCGGCGGGGGTCGGAATCGGCATCGGCGGCGTGTCACCCGGAAGTGGCGGCGCGCCGGACGGTCGCGGAGCGCTCGTGTTCGGCTACGGCGCGATCGCCGATCACGCGGTCGAGCCCGGCGTCCGCCGCCTGGCGAGGCTGTGGCGGCGGATGACCGGAGGCGGCCCGGCGGACCCGACGCTGAGCGCCGACTAGGGGGTCAGCGTCGGCGGCCGCGTCCCCAGCGTGACCTTGATGACCAGCGATGCACCGTCGCGCAGGATGTGCAGGTCGACGGTCTGGCCAGGCGCAAAGCCCGCCAGCGTGGCGTCCAGCGGGTGCTCCGTGTCGATCGTCCGGTCGTTGATCGCGACCACGATGTCGCCTTCCTTGAGGCCGGCCTTCTCGGCCGGGCCGTCCGGGATGATGCCCGGCAGCGTCTCGCCCGCCGCGTTCTGCGAGGGCCCGATGAGCGCGCCCTTGTCCACGGACAGGTGCTCGCGCTCCTTGACCTGGACGTTGATCGCCTCGTACCGGATGCCGATGTACGGCCGGCTCAGCTCCTCGCCGGCGAGGGCCTGCTGCATGATCGGGCGGGCGAGGTCGATCGGGATCGCGAAGCCGATGCCGTTCGAGTCGCGCGCCACGGCCGTGTTGATGCCGATGACGTTGCCGGCCGCATCGATGAGCGGGCCGCCGCTGTTGCCGGGGTTGATCGCGGCATCGGTCTGGATGAGGTTCGTCAGCCGGGTCGTGCCGTCAACGTCGACCGTTCGCCCGGTCGCCGAGATGATGCCGCTCGTCACCGTGTTCGAGTAGGTCCCGAGCGGGCTGCCGATGGCAATCGCGAGCTGCCCGACCTTGAGCTCAGACGAGAAGCCGATCGCCGCGGTCGGGAGGTCCGTATCGACGTCGATCTTCACGATCGCGAGGTCGGTGAGGGTGTCGACGCCGTAGATCCGGCCATCGAACCGACGGCCGTCCTTCAGCTCGACCGTGAGGCTGTCGGCCAGCTGGCCGCTGGAATCGCGGACGACGTGGCGGTTCGTCAGGATCCAGCCGTCCGCGTCATAGATGAGCCCCGAGCCGATGCCCTCCGTCGGGATCTCGCCGGTCACGTCCGGGTTCACGCCGCCGACGAGGATCCGGACGACCGCCGGGCCGACCTTCGCCGCCGCATCGATGACCGCCGACGACTCGTCGATGGTCACCGGCTGGCCGCTGGCGCGGGCACTGTCGACCGGGCTGTTCGCGCCACCACCGCCGCGGCCGTTGAGCAGGCCGGCGCTCGAGAGGCCGAGGAACGTGCCGCCAGAAGCAAGCATCGCGGACAGGAGCGCGACCACGAGCAGCGTCCCCAGCCCGGCCTGGCGGGCCGGTCGGTCTGTGGCCTGGACGGGTGCGGTCTCGACGGGCTGGGCGGCGATCGCCGTGGTCGCCGGCCATCGCGTCGTCGTGTCTGACGCCCAGCCAGGTCGGACGTCGGCGCTCGGCGAATACGTGGCGGGCGCCTCCGGCGCCGTGGCATCGGCGTCGGAAGACACGTTCTGGGGTTCGAGCGGGTCGGTCATGGGGTTCGGGGGGCCTCGCAAGACTGGATGGGGCGCTGTCGCCCTCTACGTTCGCGGCTCGACGTTCAGGTCGGTGACCGGTCTCGGATAAGAATCCGCCACGATCGGGGCGTCGTCTTCGGTGGCGTCGGGTTCCTCGGCGGCTGGCGGCTCGCCAGGAGCCGGCACGTCCGCGGCCTGGGCCGTGCCCGTCGGCTGCGTCGCGGTCGCTGCCCGCGGATCCCGCGGGAGCCAGACGCTGAAGGTCGACCCGCCGCCAACGCGGCTCTCCACGACAACGTTGCCACCGTGCATGTCGACGATCGAGTGGACGATCGCGAGGCCGAGGCCGCTGCCCGAGCCGCGCGCCTCGGACGCCTGTGAGCCGCGGTAGAAGCGTTCGAAGATGTGCGGCAGCTCCTGGGCGTCGATCCCAACTCCGGTATCCGTCACCACGATCCGGGCGCCGTCCTTCTGCTGCCGCACCTCGACGCCGACACGACCGCCGCGTGACGTGAACTTGATGCCGTTCGCGACAAGGTTTGTGACGACCTGGCCGATCCGGACGGCATCGTGGCGAATCCGGATCGGTGCGTCGGGCAGGTGGACCGCCAGCTCGATCTCCCGGCGTTCGGCCATCGCAGCCGCCTGCTGGACCGCCTGTTCGACGGTCGCCCGCAGGTCGTCCGGCCGGAGGTCGAGGAGCACGAGGCCCGAATCGAGCTTCGAGAGCTCGAGCAGGTTCTGGGCGAGCCAGTCGAGCCGCTCGATCTGGCCAGCGCTCGACTCGAGGAATTCCGTTCGTGCAGCCGGGTCCGAGCCCGCACGCTCGCGGAGGAGCTCGTTGAACGTCCGCAGCGCGGCGATCGGTGTCCGCAGCTCGTGCGACACGTCGGCGAGGAAGTCGCGGCTGCGGTCACGGTCGCGCCGGATGAGCTCGACCGCCTCCTCGACGCGCGCCGCCATCGTGTTGAACGCGACCGCCAGCTCGGTGATCTCCGCCGGGCCGGCCCGCACCACGCCGCCCGGAACGCGCCGGCTCAGGTCGCCTTCGGCGAGGCCGCGGCTGGCCTCCGTCAGGCGGCGCAGCGGAACGGTGAACCGGCGCGCGAGGCCGGCCGCAACGACGACCGAGATGCCGAGCGCGATGAGGCCGATGATCGCGAGCAGACCGGTGACGTTGGCCACCGCGGTCGCGCGGAACGTGTACGGGTTCGAGAGCGTGACCTGGACGACGTACGGCACGAACGGCGACGTCACGCCGAACTGAACTGCGGGGCCGACGAGGGATTCGCGCAGCTGTCCGCGTTGTGGCGCCGCTTCGTGGTTGACGTGGAACTGGCCGCCGGACGCCGGCTTGAACGTGCCGTTGACGAGCGTCCCAATCGAGATGTCGACCTCGGCCTGGCCGAGCCGATCGGCCAGGATCCGGGCCTGGTTCGCCTGGCTCAGCTCCGCGGCGACGGCAGGATCGACGACGCCATCGAACCCGACGACGGGCCGGAAGCCGCTCGCGTCCTCGGCGACACCCGCGACGTATTCGGCGACGGTCAGGCTGCGCGCCTGCAGCTCGGCGCGCTGCTGCTGGTCGAAGTAGTCACCGAGGCGGTTGATGACGAGGAGCGACACGAGCGCCAGCGTCACCGCGACGACACCCACGAAGGCCAGCGTCAGGCGGCCCTGGAACGTCCGCGGCGCCAGGCGCCGGGCGCGCATCGCCAGTGTCCCGATCAAGCGAGCGGGGCCGCCCGAACCTGGCGCCCCGTCAGCGCTCGGCAAAGGCATACCCGACGCCGCGGATCGTCATGACGAAGCGCGGCTGCGACGGGTCGTCCTCGAGCTTGTCGCGGAGGTGGCTGACGTGGACGTTGATCGTCTTCTCGTCCTGGTCGAGCGCCTCGTAGTCGCGCAGCAGCTCCAGGAGCTCGGCCCGGGTGTAGACGCGGCCCGGCCGGCTGGCGAGATGGCGAAGGATCTCGAACTCCGTTGGCGTGAGGCTGATCCGGCGATTGCCGCGCTGGACACGCCGCCGCTCGAGGTCCACGACGAGGTCGCCGTGCCGCAGCACGCGGCCACCGCCGGCATCGGCGAGGTCGCCGTAAGCGCGACGAATGAGGGCCTTGACGCGGCTGAGGAGCTCGCGGAGTCCGAACGGCTTCGTGACGTAGTCGTCGGCACCAAGCTCGAGGCCGATGACCTTGTCGAACTCGTCGTCGCGGGCCGTGAGCATCAGGACGGGCGCCCGCGAGCCGAGCCCGCGCAGGCGCCGCAGGACCTCGAACCCGTCGATGCCGGGGAGGCGCACGTCCAGCAGGACGAGGTCCGGCGCCAGGCCCGGGCCGATCTCGAGCGCCTCCTCACCGGAGCGCGCGACCGTGACCTCGTAGCCCTCCTGCTGGAGCGCGTATTGGATTCCGCGCGCAACGGCGTGCTCGTCCTCGACGATCAGGATCGTGGCGCTCATGGGAGCGCGATCCTACACCGGGGCTCCGTTGCGGCCGGATCGGCGGCCCATCGTGGTAACCTCTCGCCTCCACATCGAGATCTCACGCTCCGCGGATCGCGGGGCGTTGTTCAACGGAGCCGCCCACTCATGGCCACCGCCCGACCCAGCCTCAAGGCTTCGCCCCGCACGATCACCGGCAAGCACGTCGCGCGTCTGCGCAGCGCCGGCCAGCTGCCCGCGGTCGTGTACGGCCGCGGCGAGCCCTCGACGAACGTCCAGCTCGATACGCACGAGTTCGAGCAGCTCCGGCGCCACGCGGGTCCGAACACGCTGATCGACCTCACGATCGACGGCGAGGCGCCGCGGCCGATCCTCGTCCAGGAGGTCCAGCACAACCACGTCACCGGCCGGATGCTCCACGCGGACCTGTATCTCGTTCGAATGACGGACGAGCTGACGGTCGACGTGCCGCTCGTCGCGACCGGCAGGTCCGAGGCCATCGAGGACCTCGGCGGCACGCTCCTGCACGTCACGGAGAACGTCCGGATCAAGGCGCTGCCAGACCACCTTCCGCAGTCGATCACCTACGACCTCGCGCCGCTGGCGACGTTCGATGACGCTATCCATGTCCGCGACCTCGCGATCCCCGACGACGTCACGCTGCTGACCGACCTCGACGAGATCGTCGCGAAGGTCGCTCCGCCGCGAGTCGAGGAGGAGCCGGAGCCGGTTGCGGCCGTCGAGGGCGAGGAAGGCGAGGAGGGTGCCGAAGGCGCCGCCGAGGGCGAGGGTGCTCCGGCCGGCGAATCCGGTGGCAGCTCCGAATCGTCGGAGGACGAGGGCTAGCTTCGAACGCCGGTGGCGTAGACCACCGGCAGGCGCATCGCCAGCTCGTCCGCTGGCAGCGCCGCCAGCTCACGGCGCATTCGCGCAATCGCGTGACGCCGTTCGCGCGTGGTCATCGATTCGAACGTGTCCGCTTCGTCGAACTGCGTGACGAACTCCGTGTAGCTCGCTGCCGTCCACGGCTGGACCAGCTCGTCGCGATGCCCGCGCACGTTCCGGAAGCCCGCGGCGCGCATCCCGCCTGTCGCCGCTTCAACCGACGGCAGGTCACCCGGTCGTGGGTCCGGCGCCGGCGGATCGAAGCCCGCCTCGTCGAGGACGTCGTCGAGGATCCGGTCGCCTTCGAAGCGCCGCTCACCCGCGAGCCAGCTGACGTACCCGAACCGGCCGCCGCCGCGGAGGACGCGGCGGACCTCGCGCAGCACGCGGGCGCGACTCGGGACGAGCTGGAGGACGAACGCCGAGACGGCGGCGTCGAACCGGCCATCAGCGCCGCCGAGGTTGTCACCGAACGCTTCGACCAGCTCCAGCCGCTTTCGCTGGGCTGTCGTGAGCTCGTCGGCGGCCAGCCGCTTCGCGACGGCGAGCATGCCTGCCGACGGATCCGCCGCGGTGACCCGAACGGACGGCCAGCGCTTGAGGGCTTCGAGCGCGACGCGGCCGGTGCCCGTCCCGAGGTCGAGGACCTCGCGAGCGCCGGCCGCGACATCGGCCTCGATCAGGTCGAGGACGCGGATTCCCCAGGGCGCGATGATCGGACCCCAGAACCGGGCGTAGCCGTCCGCGATCCGGTCATAGCGCTCTGGGGTGAGGGTCATCCAGCCGCCGCGTCGGGTGGGATGCTGGCGGCGACGTCCTGGCGCCGGGCGATGAGCCCGGAGCGCAGGAGCACGAAGCGACCCACGAACGCGAGGACCGCGAGGAAGAGCAGGATCGGGAGCCAGACGATCCCGAACCAGATGCCGGCCGTCGCGACGGCCTGCAGCACGTTCACGAGGCTCGCCGCGGCCTGGTCGACCTCCGTTGCCGGATCCCAGCCCTTGGCCGCTTCGGTCACCGCGACGACTTCAACGCCGAACGTCACGGCCATCGTCCCGAGCGCCGCCCGGTCCGTGAGGTCGTTTCGCTGGGCCTGGAGCTGCTCGATCTCGCCGCGCAGCCGCGTGAGCTCGGCCTGGACCGCGAGGACGTCCTTGATCGCGGTCGCCTGCTCGGCGATGCCCTGCATCGCATGCTCGCTCGATTGCAGGTTCCGGATCCGGGCCTCGAGGTCGACGACCTGGCCGGTGACCTCAACGGCATCGGTCTGCTCGTCGAGGACCTTGATCGAGAGCCCCCGCAACTGGTTCAGCGTCTGCTCCCAGCGGTCGACGGGGATGCGGTACGTCACGGTTGCGACGACGCCGTCCTCGGTCGACGACTGGCGCGAGGCGCTGATGTAGCCGCCACCGTCAACGACGGCCGTGCGGGCCGCGTCAACGGCCTTGACGACGTCCTTGACCTGGAGCTGCATCGTGCCGGTTCGGACGATCTTCGCATCGTCGCGCGGCGCCTCGCCGCCAGCGCCCTGTGAACCAGGTTCGGCGCTCGGGTTTGCCCTTGGGTTGGAAGCGAACTGCTGCCCACTGTCGTCGGCAGCGCCGCCGACTGGCGCCAGGGCGCCGGGTCCGGCGGCGGTTCCGCCGCAGGCTGTGGCAAGGAGGCCGAGTGCGACGACCAGCGCGCGCACGCGGCCATGGTTACGAGATGGGAGTCGGTCGGTCGCAGGCATGCATCTGCCCTCCGTGACCCTGGTCGGTTGCCCGTCTCCCCCGAAGTCGGGTCCGCCGGCGGTCACCCAGGGACGCGCCCTCAGGTGGTTCCGCTCCCATCGAGCGTACCGAGTTTGGACGCGCCAGGTTCAACACCCAAGGCTGACGCGCAACACCGCTCGCTGGTGCCCCGTCCCTTCCGCCGATCCGGCGACGCAGGGCTGGCCGGCCTGGAACCTCGCTCGCGAGCAGGCCCGGCGTGCGCTCGAGGCCCTCGACCTCGACGAGCCGCCAACCGGTTCGACCGGGAGCGAGCCGTACACTGGCCGAGATGCGGCTGCCGTTCGAACCCCCGCTCGAGCCGATGCTCGCGAAGGCCGCCGACGGCCTGCCTGAGGGTGACGGCTGGCTCTTTGAGCCGAAGTGGGACGGCTTCCGGGCGCTCGTCTTCCGCGACGGCGACGAGGTCTACACCCAGTCGCGCGACCTGAAGCCGCTCGACCGCTACTTCCCGGAGCTCGCCGAACCGCTTAAGGCCGCCTTGCCCGACCGCTGCATCCTCGATGGCGAGATCGTGATTGCCAGCGACGGTGCGCTCCAATTCGAAGCCCTGCTCCTGCGCATCCACCCAGCTGAATCGCGGGTTCGCATGCTGGCGGAGCAGTCACCCGCGTCGTTCGTGGCCTGGGACCTGCTCGCCCTGGACGACGAGGACCTGCGCGCGACGCCGCAGGGCGAACGGCGCAAGCGGCTCGAAGCCGTCCTGTCGAACCCGGAGCCGCCCGTCCACCTGACGCCGGCGACGACCGACCGAGACCTCGCCGCCGACTGGTTCGACCGGTTCGAAGGCGCCGGCCTCGACGGCGTCGTGGCGAAGCGCCTCGACGCGCCGTACATGCCCGGCAAGCGGGCGATGCTCAAGATCAAGCACCAGCGCACGGCCGACTGCGTGGTCGCAGGCTTCCGCTGGCACAAGAACGGCCCGGGCACCCACGTGGGCTCGCTGCTCCTCGGGCTGTACGACGACGAGGGCAAGCTCAATCACGTCGGGGTGACTTCGTCGTTTTCGTGGGAGCGCCGGGCGTCGATCCTCAAGGAGCTCGAACCGCTGCGAACGAACGCGATCGAAGGACACCCGTGGCGGGAATGGGCGGACTGGGCGGGCTACGGCGACGCCGATGCCTCCGGCCAGCGGCTGCCCGGCGCGACGTCGCGCTGGAACCGCGGCAAGGACCTGTCGTGGGAGCCGCTGCGCACTGAGCTCGTCTGCGAGGTCGCCTTCGACCACCTCCAGGGCTCGCGCTTCCGCCACGCCTCGACGTTCGTCCGCTGGCGGCCCGACAAGCCGCCCGAAGCCTGCCGCTACGACCAGCTCGAGGAGACGCCGGCGTTCGAGCTGGCGAAGATCTTCGGCGGGTAGGCCGTCGGTTGGCGGTGCGCCGATGCACCGCGAACGGCCCGTACCTGTCCAACCCTCCGTATAGTCAGTGCCTCCGCCGGGCGAACATCGAGGAGGAATGTCGATGCGCCGACGACTGTTCACGAGCCTGTCCCTCGCTGGATTGCTCTCGATCTTCATTGCAGGCACGGCGCTCGGTGCGCACTGCCACAACGCGAGCAAGCCGGAGGGCGCCGGCGTCCGGGGGACCGTCATCGTCAACGCCCAGACCGAAGAGGTGTCGTTCATCGGCGCGAACGCCGCGGGCCGTCTGCCCGGCGGCTTCGCCGACGTCTGGCTGGACTTCGATGGCGATGGCGTTGGCGACCTCCAGGTCGAGAACGATGTCTTCCTGATCTCGAACCACAGCCACAAGGACAACCCGGCGCAGGGCATGCCTGGCGTGCTGCCTGCGGCCGAGCGGGATCCCGGCGGACCGGATCACGGAGTCGGCTTCGGCGACTGATCGCAACCAACGGCTCAAACCGGAACGACCGCTCGCGCAATCGGGCGGTCGTTCGATTCAGGACGTTCGACTCTAGCCCGCGCTGATCGCGACGCCGAGAGTGGTGTTGACACCACAGGAGGCGGAACGATGCGCACGCTCGTGATCTATGAGTCGATGTACGGCAACACCCACGCGATCGCGGATGCGATCAGCGATGGGCTTCGCTCCGCGGGCGAGACTCGCGTGGTCAACGTCGCGAGTGCCACCGAGGATCTCGAGGGCTGGGCCGACCTGATCGTTGTCGGCGGTCCGACGCATGTCCACGGCATGACCCACGAACGGACGCGCGACGCGGCGCGGGAGATGGCCCAGAAGCCCGAAAGCGAGGTCACGCTCGACCCTTCGGCATCGGGCCCCGGGATCCGCGATTGGTTGGAGTCGCTCGTCGCCGGGAGTGGCAAGCGGGCCGCTGCCTTTGACACCAGGGCGCAGGGGCCAGCGCTGCTGACCGGTCGGGCATCGGCCGGGATCGCGAACGTGTTGCGTCGACGCGGGTTCCGGCTGCTCGCCGAGCCCGAGAGCTTCCTGATCGACGGCCATTCGAAGCTCCTCGCCGGAGAGCTCGACCGGGCGAGGGACTGGGGTGTGATCCTCGCCTCGGAGCTCGTTCTCGCCGGCTGAACCCAGCGCGGCTTCTCAGCCGCGATTCGCGGGCAGTGCTCCGGCCGAGAGGGGTGTCGAGTGACGCCGCCAGACCTTCCACGCGCCATCTCGTCGGCGCCACGCGTCGGACAGCACGAAGACCCCGCTCCGGTCGGCGCCACGGACCGTTGCTTCCATCCGCACGCGCTGAAGCACGAGCGCCAGGTCGCCTTCGATGTCGATGATGCGTTCTGCGACCTCGTAGTCAGACACGACGTAGTCGGGCAGGAGCGCCAGCCACTGTGCCCGCTGCATGACGGTGCGGACGGGCTGGACGATCACGAGCGCGTAGTCGTCCGCGAGGTAGTCACCGGCCGCAGCGACGTCGCGTCGCTCGATCGCGCGCTGCCAGGCCTCCGCCCGCTCGATGAGCTCGGCCTCGACATCCATCACGTTTCCTTCCGGCGAGGGGCTCGCTCCAGCTGGCCGGAGCGATCGGGGTAGTCGTATTCGACCCACGGGTCGTAGTCGGGGTCGAGAGCTTCCTGGGCGGGCCGGTCAGCCTCAGGGACGTTCGTCAGATTGACCCGGACCCGGTACCAGAGCGACGAGCGGCCGCGCATGCCGTCGACCAGCTCGTCGGCGGGCTCCAGCGCCGCCGCCGCCTTCGGGTGTCGCGTCTTCCAGCGTTCGAGGCCTTCGAGGGCGTCCTTCTTCAGCTTCGCCCGGGAGATCTCGATGACCGGGACGTTCGAACGGCGGCGGCCGGTGGGCGTCGGCACGGTTGGCGAGGAGCCACGACCACGCCGCTCCTCGCGCTCCGCCTCGTACGCGGCGAAGCGCTTCTCCATCGCGGCTCGCTGCTTCTCGCGCTGGGCCTCGGCTTCGGGCGTGTTGTAGTCCTCGGTCTTGCGGCGCTGGCGTGACGGTTGAACGCGCGGTGGCTCGCCCTCCTGCTTGCGGTAGTTCGGTGGCCACGGCGCGTCGCCCTGGCCCTCGGCCTCGTGCTTCGCCGATAGCTCCAGGAGCGCCTCGAGCGAGCCGACTGCCTTGTCGATCCCGGCGCCCGGATCGCCGACCCTCTTGAACCGCGCGGGCACCGTCTTCACCGTGAAGTCTTCAGCCTCGCAGTCCGCGACCTCGTCCCAGGCGAGCGGCGTGGAGACGCGCGCGTCCGGCAGCGGCCGAACGGAGTACGCGGATGCGACCGTCCGATCCTTCGCGTTCTGGTTGTAGTCGAGGAAGACGCCATGGCGCTCCTCCTTCCACCACTTCGCGGTCGCGATCGTCGGCGCCCGCCGTTCGACGTCCCGGGCCAGCGCCAGCGCCGCGCGGCGCACCTCGGGAAACGTCCACTTCGGCTGGATGCGGACGTTGATGTGGATGCCGCGTGAGCCAGAGGTCTTCGGCCAGCCGACGAGGCCGACTGCCTCCAGGGCCTCACGCGCGACCAGCGCAACCTCGCGAATCTGCGACCACGGAACGCCCGGGACCGGATCGAGGTCGACGCGCAGCTCGTCGGGGTGGTCGAGGTCCTCGGCCCGCACGGGATGGGGGTTCAGGTCGATGCAACCGAGGTTGACGACCCACGCCAGGCCGGCGGCGTCGTCGACGACGACCTCGTCGGCCGTTCGACCGGACGGGAACGACAGCGTGGCGATCCGGAGCCACGGCGGCCGGTTCTCCGGCGCCCGCTTCTGGAAGAACGCCTCGCCCGCGGCGCCGTTCACGAAGCGCTTCATGGCCATCGGCCGGCCGCCCGCACCGGCGAGCGCGCCCGGAGCCACGGCCAGGTAGTAGTTCACGAGGTCGAGCTTCGTGATGCCCGCGTCCTCGAAGAACACCTTCTTCGGGTTCGTGATCGTGACGTCGCGGCCGTCCAGGTTGAGGACGACCTCCTCCTTCGGCATCGCGGCCACGATACCGCGTCGATCGCCCACCACCCTCCGCGCGGGCTACCCGCAAGGCGAGCTCTAGCGAGGCCTGCCCTCGATCAATCCCTTGATGAGCGCTCCGCTTGCACGCAGCCGACGCATGACGACGGGTGCCATCAGGGGCCAGATCACCTTCATCGCCAGTTGGAGCTCGAAGTCGGTCACCGATACCAATCGGGTCCCACTCGCCGTGGGCTCGAGCGTGATGCGCGAAACGAGCGAGCGGAAGGGACGGCCCGTGGCCGTCGAAGTCATGACATGGGGCGGATCCCATTCAGTAACGACGAAATCGTTCCGAGTTTCGAATCCAAGGACCACTCTTCGACCCTGCAGTGTCGAGCCGACAGTGAGCGGGCCCGGCGACGTCTGCCGCAACCCGATGATGCCGCTCCCACTGACGCGCGGTGCGTTGAACCAATCCGTGATGTATGCCCAGACCTCTTCGATCGGGCGGTCGATCTCGATGGTGTCCTCGATGTGCGGCACGGATCTCCGTTCGGGTGGTTGACGTTGGGCGGTCGGCGGCCTAGCCGCCGACGGCGGGCACGCCAAGGAGCGTTGGCAGGATGTTCCCGAAGAAGAATCCGACGACGCCCGCCACCGCCCCGATCAGGAGGATTTCGATGCCAGAGAAGATCGGATTGCCGTGCGTCCATCTCGTCTTGACGACGCCGATCACAAAGAGCACACCGGCCGTGGCAATCACCGACGCGTAGATCGCGACCTCGAATGGCAGGATCAAGTACGGCAGGATCGGCGCCAAAGCTCCGAGCGCGAATGCGGCTCCCATCACCATGGCTCCCTGGAGCGGTGAGCCGCCCGACTCCTCGAGCGAGACGCCGAACTGGCGAAGAACCTTGGTATTCAGCAGCACTTCACGATGACGACCGATCAGCTGGGCGACCGCCGAAGCGTCGTCCACTGGCAACCCGTCCGCCTCGAGGCTCTTGGCAAGCTCGAGCTGAGCCTCGGCGGGTCGGTCGGCGATCCTCGCTCGCTCATCGGCGATCTGGGCCAGCGAGATTTCGCGCTGGCTCTTGCTCGAGAGGTACTCACCCGCCGCCATGCTGAAAATGCCGGCCAGGCCGGCCGCGACCCCCGCGATGAGGACGGGATATCGGTCGTGGGTGGCACCGCTCACCGTGCTCACGACCGCGAGCGTGCTGACGAGCCCATCCTGTGCGCCGAAGATCGCCTCCCGAACGTCTCCGAGAAAGCTCGCCGGGCTGCGTGCGTCGTCCACGCTGCGATGCTAGTCGTCGCTCGTCTCAACGGGAACATCGTTTCTGTGCCCGGGTCGCGCATGTGGTACTCGCCGAGTATTCCGCGGACGCTATCGCCTGTCGATTCGGCGATGATGGAAGCGTCGTGATGGTGAAGGCCGCCACGGCGGTCGACCAGCCGATGGAGGCCCTCGATGCAGTACCTGCTCCTGATCTATACGCCCGAGCTGCCGAACCAGGCGGACATCCCGCCCGAGGTCTTCCAGCAGCAGCTGGCCGAGTACGACGCCTTCACGAAGGAGACGCGCGACCGCGGCCTGATGCTCGCCGGCGAGGCCCTCCAGCCGACCGAGACCGCGACGTCCGTCCGCGTGCGAGATGGCTCCACGCTCGTCACCGACGGGCCCTTCGCCGAGACGAAGGAAGCCCTTGGCGGCTTCTATCTGCTCGAATGCAAGGACCTCGACGAGGCGATCGAGCTCGCCGCGAAGATCCCGGGAGCACGGCAGGGGACAATCGAGGTGCGGCCCATCTGGCAGCTCCCGGAGACCTACGGCGCCTGAGCCCAGTCCGTCCGCCGAGCTCGTCGGGCGCGTCTTCCGCGAGGAATCCGGGCGCGCGCTGGCGACGCTCATCCGCGTGACGGGCGACTTCGACCGGGCCGAGGAGGCCGTCCAGGATGCCTTTGTCACCGCACTCGAACGCTGGCCCGTCGACGGGCTGCCCGCGAACCCCGGCGCCTGGATCACGACGACCGCGCGGAACCGTGCGATCGATCACCTCCGTCGGGACCGGCGCCTAGTGGAGAAGGCCGAGCTCCTCGGCCGCGAGACTGCGATGGCTTCTGATGCTGACGACGTCGAACGGCTCGTCGAGGCGCGCGACGAGATGACGCCCCTGCAGGACGACCGGCTGCGGCTGATCTTCACGTGCTGCCATCCCGCGCTGCCCGCCGACGCGCGGGTCGCGCTGACGCTCCGGACGCTGGGTGGCCTGACGACACCGGAGATCGCACGCGCGTTCCTCGTTCCCGAGCCGACGCTCGCCCAGCGCCTCGTCCGCGCCAAACGGAAGATCCGCGACGCGGGGATTCCGTATCGGGTGCCTCCGGACCACCTCCTGGCTGACCGGTTGGACGGTGTCCTGCGCGTCCTCTATCTCGTCTTCAACGAGGGCTACGCGGCGAGCCGAGGCGACGCACTGGTGCGGCAGGAGCTGTGCGCCGAGGCGATCCGCCTCGCCCGCGTCCTCGTCACGCTCATGCCCGACGAGCCGGAGGCGCTGGGACTCCTCGCGCTCATGCTCCTCCATGACGCGCGGCGAGACGCGCGCAAGGCCGAGGATGGCTCGCTCGTCCTGCTCGAGGACCAGGAGCGTGGGCGTTGGGACCGCGCGCGGATCGCTGAAGGCGCCGCGCTCGTGGACCGGGCGCTCCGGATGGGCCGGCCCGGCGCCTACCAGCTCCAGGCGGCGATCGCGGCGCTTCACGACGAGGCCGCGACGCCCTCCGATACCGACTGGCCACAGATCGTGGCGCTCTATGCCGCGCTGGCGTCCCTCGAGCCGTCGCCAATCGTGGAGCTCAACCGCGCGGTCGCGATCGCGATGGCGGAGGGGCCGGCCGCGGGCCTCGACCGGATCGATGCCCTCGCCGCGACCGGCAGCCTTTCGGAGTACCCGTACCTCCACTCGTCCCGAGCGGACCTGCTGCGGCGTCTGGGCCGGCGCGACGACGCGGCCGCGGCCTATCGTCGAGCGCTCGAGCTCACGGAGAACGCCGCCGAGCGGCGCTTCCTTACCGGCCGGCTGGCCGAGGTGACCCGGCTCAGCTAGCCCTTCGGCGCCTCGTGCATCAGGCCGATGTGGTTGCCGTCCGGGTC
>DASRJS010000091.1:0-9222 GCA_035649355.1 Candidatus Polarisedimenticolia bacterium | reverse complement strand
GGCATGCCCATCAGTTGCATCTCTGGTGAGCGGAGGTCGACGACGACGCCGGCAGGCCCTGCCTCTTCGGCGAGGACATCAGGCAGGACTTCCCGCCAGGCCCTGTCGGGACGACCAAACTCGTGGAGGTGGGCCCACGAGATGAGGCGATAGCGAGGGATTCGATCCTTGGGTCGGAGGGCGCCCCAGAGCGCCGATACGATCACGACGGAGGCGTCGGCCCGCGCCGTCGCGACGTCGGACCAGCTCGCGGCGTCGAGGCCGTCGTGGAGCGGCCCGCTGTACATCTCGATCGCAGGCCGCGTTGGCAGCTCGAGCAGGTGCGTGTTCTCGGCGACATCCGGGGCCTTTGTTGGCCGCACGTGGAGGCGTTGGAAGGCGTCGAGCCGGGCACTCGTCGCGATGAGCGCTTCGACGATGCGCTCCCGTATCGGGTTCAGCTGCGGGAACGACAGTGCCTCGAGATCGACAGGCTGGCCGCGCGGGGGCGACGGCCGCTTCGTCTCGGATGACGGCACGACGATCAGCACGCCGCCACGCTACCCCGACTCGAGGTTGCCGCCGCGCCTAGGATGAAGTCGTGGCTTCGAAGTTGTCAGCGGAGGCCCGCGCCGCGTTCGAGCAGTACGTCTCGAGCGAGGCCGAACGGGTGGACGACTTCCGCAGGATCGTCGCCTCGCGCGGCGGCCCACGCGAGGCGGAGCTGGACCTCTCGCGCGATAGCCTCGGACCGCTCGGAGCATGGCTCCTCGAGCCCGTGCCGCCGGGTCCCGAAGACGCCTGGAGGCCCGTCTGGGCATTCGATCGCGCCGCCGACGACCCGTACCTCGTGGGCTCGTGGCTCCCCGACGGGCTCGGGAGCTACCTGATGGCGATGCTCCGCCAGCGCCATCCGAGCCTGACCTGGAAGCTCGAGGACGATCGTCGGAGCATCTTTCATGGCCTGCCCCTCCTCGCTGGGCTCGGCCCAATTGAGCAGCTGCCGTACACCGCGGCGCTCGGCAACCTTGACCGCGCCCGTAAGGGACCCTTGCCTCACGATCCTGCCTGGCTCGTAAAGATCTTCGACATGTGGTCGGACCTCGCTGCGAAGACGAGCGGCACGGTCGCGCCAGACGCCGAGGTCGAGCTGGACCGCGAGCTTGACGACGTCACGGTCGAGGCGATCGAGGGTGATCGCGATTGGAACGCCGAGCTGTGGATCTCGGAGGCGGCCGAGACCGTTCTCGGTCGCGAGGCGTACGAGAGCCTGTACGACCGCTTCGCCGCGATCCCGGGCGTCGAGCGTCTCGAGTGGGAGGACCGCGAGCGGTTCCTCCTTCGACTCCGGCGTGGGGCGGACCGCGACCTCATCCGCCTCGCTGCTCGCCGAATTCTCCGCGAGGCCAGGCCCGGCAAGACCTAGCCGCGCTTCGCCAGCCAGACCAATCCATCCTGGCACCCGCGGTGCGGAACAGTCGTGGCTTCTCGCTGGGCGGCCTAGGTTCGAGCGGCCTCCGCCACGTCGGCCTCCTCATCCACGACCGCAGGTTCCTCGACCATCGTTCGGCTGAGGTGGCTCGCCTCGACGATCGTCGGCTCGCCATCGCGATCCTTCCAGCGCGTCTGCACGAGGACTTCCTCGCCTGCACCGGTGAGCCGCAGGGTCACCACGAACCCGGTGGGACTCCGTTCGACCGAATCGATCTCCGCCGCGCTCGAAGGCAGCGGAAACAGCGTCAGCACCTCGCCGAGGTTCTGCCGCAGAGCGGAGCTGAAGTCCCCGATCGCCCGATCGACGTCACCCGCGACGAGGGCCTCGCAGAAGGATTCGGCGCGCGTTCGAACCGCTTGCTCGTCCATGCGCTCGGAATCTGGCTGCTGCGCCCTTTCGATCGCGTCACGCCCAGGCCGCTGGAGATCGCAAGTTCATGTCACGGGGTAGGCTCGTCGATCATGACGACGACTCGGGTGGCCTGGCGACGATCGGACGAGATCGAGGCCGACGAGTTCTGCACCCTGACCGTCCGTGACGCCGGTCTTTCGCTCGTCGGCACCGTGATCGGTGCCGAGGCTGGCGCGCCCATTCGGATCGAATATCGCGTCCTGGCCGATGGGGCCGGCCTGACGACCGCCGCCCACGTTCGCCAGCTGCGCGGCTTCGAGCAGCGCTCGATCGTGCTGACACGGGACGCGAAGGGCGCCTGGTCGCTCGACGGCCAGCGCCTCGCCGCGCTGCGTGGCTGCAGCGATGTTGACCTCGGCTGCAGCCCGTCGACGAACACGCTCCCGATTCGCCGCCTGCGCCTCGGGATCGGCGCGTCGACGACGATCAAGGCGGCCTGGATTCGAGTCCCCGAGCTCGACGTGATGAAGGTTGCCCAGACCTACAGCCGTTTGGACGAAGCGACGTACCACTACGAGAGCGGCACGTTCGGGGCGGACCTCACGGTCGATGACGAGGGTCTCGTGACGAGCTACGCGGAGTGGCGCCGCACGGCGATCGCGCTCGGTCCGGACGACGACGTTCCGCTGGACGCCACTGCCTGAGGGCGGCCGAGCCTTACGCTTCATATGCGCACTTTTCTGCCCGGATGGCCATGTGTTTCTTGCGATGCGCGTCGCTGGAATACGAGCGTCCTCGAAGACGCGGTCCTGCCCGTTGGGCTTCGTATTCCAGCGACAGGCATCACCCGGAAGACATGGCCCCGCCGGCTTGTTTCAGGGCATACGAAGCGGGCGCGCGCGAACGCCGACGAACGCTCCCTAAGCGACGCCGAGCGCGAGCTCGAGGAAGGCGAGGACGTCGGCCCGTTCGTCGATGAGCTTGCCGACCGGCTTGCCGAGCCCGTGGCCGGCTTCGGTATCGATGCGGATGACGATCGGCGCGTCGCCGGCCTGGGCCGCCTGGAGCGCGGCGGCGAACTTGAACGAGTGCCCAGGGATGACACGATCATCGTGGTCGCCGGTGGTGATGATCGTCGGCGGGTAGGTCGTGCCGGGCCGGATGTTGTGGAGCGGCGAGTACGCGAACAACGTTCGGAAGGCCTCCGGTTCGTCCGCGGAGCCGAAGTCGCTCGTCCAGGCCCAGCCGATCGTGAACTTGTGGAATCGCAGCATGTCCATGACGCCGACTTCGGCCAGGGCAGCGCCAAAGAGTTCCGGATGCTGGGTCAGCAGCGCCCCAACGAGCAGTCCGCCATTCGAACGACCACTGATCGCGATTCGCTCTGCGCGCGTCCAGCCGCTTGATCCGAGCCAGCGCAGGCACGCGGCGAAGTCGTCGAAGACGTTCTGCTTGTTCGCGAGGCGACCGGCGTCATGCCAGGCCTTGCCGTACTCCCCTCCCCCGCGCAGCGAGGCAAGCGCGAAGAGGCCGCCGCGCTCCATCCAGGCCAGCCATTCGGCCTTGAACAGCGGTCCCTGCGGGACGTTGAAGCCACCGTAGCCGTGGAGGAGCGTCGGGACCTCGCCGCTGGGCTTCACGTCACGGCGGTGGGACAGGAACATCGGCACACGCGTGCCGTCACCGGACGTCACGAAGACCTGTTCGGTGACGAAGTCGTCCGGGTCCCAGGCGAGGGTCGGGCGCTGAACCTGCCGCACGGCGCCGTCGGCCATCCGAACGGCGAGCGGCGCCGGCGGCGAAGCGAAGCTCGTGAACGTCACGTACAGGTCGGGATCCCCGCGCCGACCCGCCAGGTCCAGGATCGCGCCGACGCCGGGCAGCTCGACCTCGGACACCGGCCGGCCGTCGAGCTCGGCGGTCGCGAGGCGGCTGTGGGCGTGGTGGAGGTATGCCAGCGCGAGCCGGTTGCCCACGACGGTCACGCCTTCGAGGGTGTCCTCGACCTCCGGGATGACCTCGTGGATCGTCGTCGGGTCGTCGAGGTCCACCGCGATCACCCGGCCGAGCGGCGCTTCCTTGTCGGTCAGCAGGAACATCCGCCGATCGATGGTCGCGATGTGCTCGTAGCGGGCGTCCGCGGCGTCGAGGAGTGGCCGGACCGTCGCGTTGTCAACCGAAGCGGCGAGGTCCGCGACGTAGATCCGGTTCTCCGGGTCCGTGCCACGCCAGACCGTGAGGACGAGGATTCGGCCGTCGTCCGAGACCTCGGGTTCGAAGCCCAGCTCGGGATCCTGCGGCGTCGCGAAGACCAGGCGGTCGTCCGTGGAACTCGTCCCGATCCGGTGATATCGGATCTCCATGTTCAGGTTCGGGGCGTCATAGGCGGCATCGACCGGCGGTTCGGGGTACCGGCCGTAGAAGAAGCCGGCGCCGTCGTGGGTCCATGCGGCCGAGGAGAACTTGCTCCATTCGACCCGGTCGGCGAGGTCTTCGCCGCCCCGAACGTCGCGGACCCGCCAGCGCCGCCAGTCCGACCCGGCGTGGCTCATCGCCAGTGCGACCTGCTCACCGTTCTCGGCAACCGCGATCGACGCGAGGTGGGTCGTGCCCTCGTCGCTCAGGAGATTTGGGTCGAACAGGATCTCGCCCACCGCGTCGGGCGCGTCGGCGACCCAGAGGACGTCCTGGTCCTGCAGACCGCTGTTTCGAAGCTGGAACCAGTACCGCCCCCGGCGCCACGGCGCGCCGGCGCGTGGGTAATCCCACAGCTCGGTGAGGCGCTTCCGGATCTCATCGCGACCGTCATGGCCATCGACGATGCCCGAGGTCAGCGCGTTTTCAGCTTCGATCCAGGCGCGGGTCGCGGGGGCGTCGCTGTCCTCGAGCGGCCGGTACGGATCGGCGATGGGCGTGCCGTGGTACTCGTCGACCTGGTCGCTGGTCGGCGGCGTCGGGTACGTCCGGGTCGAACGAGTGAGATTGGCCATGAGCCGCGAATCCTAGCCCGGGAGCTGCCGCTCGCCACTTGACACCCATCCCGTAGGCTCGGCACATGACGAATCGCGAAGCCCTGGGACCCGATCCGGAGGCCATCACGCGCTACATCGTCCGGACGTTTCCGGACGTCGACATCGTCACCGCCACGGGAGCGACGTTCTACTCGGTCGACCCCGAGAAGCACTGGCCGAACTTCGCGACGATCGTCACGACGGACGAGCACGACATGGGCTCGCCATCGAACCTGACCGCCCGACCCGAGATCTTCCGGCTGAACATCGGCGTCAGCCGGAAGACGTTCGAACGCGTGGTCGGCGGGACCGAGGAGCCCGACTACGCCGCCCTCGACCGGTTCGTCCCCCACCCCGTCTACGCGAAGCAGCTCTGGATCTCGATCCTCAACCCGAGCGAGGCAACGTTCGAGGCCGAGGTGAAGGCCCTCCTCGCCGAGGCACACGGCCGAGTTCGCCGCCCGCGGTGAGGGATAGCGTTAGCCCCGGCCGGCCCACTCCAGGACGCGCATCGCGCGCAGCGTGACCCAGCGGCTCGGCTGGCCTTCGCCATCGTCCAGCTGGATGTAGGACTCGCCTTTGTGGTCGACCTGGAGGGGCAACCGTCCGTCGGGATTGCGGTTGCCTTCGACCACGGCGATCGCCTCGGTCGTTCGTTCGTCCGGTTCGATCCCGGCCGCCCGCAGGTAGTCGAGCCCGCGCAGGACGTCGTAGTGCCACCAGGTTGGAAACGAGAACTTCAGCCAGTCGGGGTCGATCACTTCACCGGTTGACTTCCGACGAAACAGCCGGCGCTCGAGCATGTACTCCTCAGCCCGGCGCCGAGCCTCGGACATATCGGCTGACCCGCCGTTCGCCCGTTCGTGGGCAAGCAGGCCCTCGAGGACGTTGATCGTCGTCCCGAACGACGACACGGTCGCGCCATTCTCGACCTCGCAGTTCCAGCCGCCGTCCTCGAGCTGCTCGCCGAGGAGCCGCTCGACGAGCGGCGACATGTCGACGCCGAAATACGTGCCCGTCGAGACGACGTTGCCGTTGATGCACGGCTCGACCTCGCCCTCGAAGAAGCCCTTGTCGGCCCACGGCGGGTTCCACCACGCACCGTCGCCCCAGGTCACGTGCTCGCGGACGAGTCCGATCGCCCGTTGAGCCTGCTCACTCTCGGGATCGAGGCCGAGCCGCCGGAGGAGCTCGGTCACGTGGAACGTGTCAGTCCGCTCCTGCGAGAACGCCATGCCGGCCCACAAGCCGTCCGGCGTCTGCTTCTCGAGGAGCACGGCACCCCAGCCCTCGGTGGCGACCTTCGCCCGTTCGACGTTCACGACGTCCGCCGGCTCATGGGTGATGTCGCGCATGACCTGCCAGCGGATGGCCGGGTCAGAATCGAGCAGCCAGTCGGTCACGTTCGTCGCCATTCCTGACCTCGGTTCGAGCGTCAACTCGGGCAACGCTACCGAAATCGACCTGACAGCGACGATCCCCGATGCCGGGTCCCCGTCAGATCGTCAGATCGTCAGGAGGACGCTCCGCGCTGCCGGCGCGCGCTCGGCCGAGCTGGCGGCTTCGGGCCGGGTTCGGGAGTCCGTCGCGAGGCAAACAGCGCATCGAGGTCAATGACCGCGCCCATCGGCGCGGCTTCGATGGGCGTCTCGGGCGTGGAGCCACCGATCGTCGCTCGGGCGCTCGATTGGTAGCCGCTGAATCGCTCGGCCCGCACCGAAGGCCGGAGCCAGCGCGGCATGTTCGCCTCGTCGTCGTCCACGGCACGCTGCCTTGGCGGGACCGGTGCGAGCGAGTCGATCGAGACGGGCACTGCCGAGAGGGACCCGAACGTGCCGTCGGCTGCGCTTTCGCGCGACCGACGTCGCCGGGCGACGACAAACCAGAAGCCCACGGCGGCGAACGCCGCCGCACCGAAGGCGGGACCGAGCAGGCCGATGCCGTCGGACCCCTCGCTCCCGGGTCGACCGCCGTTGCCCGGAACGACCGCGCCCGCTCCCGCAGGGGACGAGGCTGATGGTTCCGGGGGTGCCACGATGGCCGGCGGCGGCGTGGCGGCCGGCACAGCCGATGGCGCGTTCGGCTGCGCGGGTGCTGCCGGCTGCGCGGGCGCCGGCTGCTCCGTCGCTGCCGCGGGAGCGGGTGGGGGTGGCGTCGTCGCCTTCGGAGGCGGCGCGAGCGTCGGTGCGGCCGTTGGGGCAGTGGTTGGTGCCGGCGTTACGATCGGTGGCGGAAGGGTCGCCTTCGGTCTGTGCGTCGGTTTTGCGCTTGGCGGCGCACCGGCCAGGGAGACCGGTGGGCCAACCACCGGTGCTACCGACGCCGAAACCAGGGCGGGCGCGACGATGCCGACCATCGCCAGCGTGACGATGAGTCGGACCGCGAACCTGGCGCGCTCGGCTGGTTCCACGAGTGGTTTCCGGGCAAATGTGCAGGGTCGCAAGGCCCTTGTCGGTGACCCAGCGGTCCTGGGACCCCCTGCCGGTCGCCGATCAACGATTCAGGAGGGAGCGGTCCTTCGCCGATGCGACGTGGCGCGAGTCGACGGCTTCGAACGGGCTTTGGGGGATCGTCTCGAGGCGAACAGTGCGTCCAGGTCGACGCCGGCCTCCGACAGCGCCGCGTCTTGACTCGAGGCAGCATCCGTCGAGCTGCGAGCGTCCGCCTGCGGCGGTGTGAAGCGCTCGGCCCGAACCGACGGCCTGAGCCAGCGCGGCAGCTTTGCCTCGTCGCCGAGCTCGTACTCACGCAGCCTTGGCGCGTACGGCACAGGGTCGTCGATGCTCCGCAGCGGGACCGCCCGGTTCTCCCTCGGAACCGTGTCCGAGACCGGAATGCCCTCGCGCCAGTGGCGGCGCCGGCGCAATGAGACGACGCCGAGAATCGCGATGACGAGCGCCGCAGCTCCCACGCCGCCGACCAGCATCGGGTCGAACGGTCCGATCGGTGCCTCGCCGCCGGATCCGCCGCCCGACTCCGCCGCGAGGGCAACGGGCGCGCTGGCACAGGCCATCGCCAGAACGACGATCAGCTGGGTTGCGTCCCTGGCACGCTCGAATGAGCCCACGTGGTTGCCCGCCACGATGCGCCCAAATCGACGAAATGTCGTTAACCCATCCGTCGACGAGCGAGTAGGCCGGTCGGCGGCTCGGACGGCGACCCGGCGGATGTGCAGTCCGTCGCGGGACCCGACTAGGCCAATGGTCAGGCTGGTCAACTGCCCGGGCGCGGGCGACGATAGGGTCCCGAGGTCGCGACCGACCTACCTCACCTGCCGGAGGCTCCTGATGACCGGACGACTTCTCAGCGCGCGCGACCCATTCGAAGGCTCTGCCGCCCGCCGACGCCACCTGCGTGTCCGCATCGAGAGCACCGTTGCGTTCGCACTCGCCGTCGCAGCGTGCGGCTTCATCGCCGCTGTCTGGGTCCAGTTCCTCTCCCCGCTCGGGAAGGTCATCGGCCTCGGCTGAGGCGCGCCTACCGCAAGATCTCGACCACGTCGCCGTCCAGGATGGCGTGGTCGCGACCGACACGCTGGCCCTCGAAGCGCGCTGACGGACCCCAGACCCGGGCACCGCTGAAGCTCGTCGCGAGATCGTGATGGACCCAGTCCGCCACGTCCTCGACGGTCGCGCCCGGCTCGAGCGCAAGCGGCTCCGGATCCGTCTCGCCCATCGACCGTAGCTGCACCCGGATCAGCCCGGTCAGGCGCCACACGGCATCTCGGAAGGCCGTGAGGCTCGCCTCGTCGATGACCGAGACCGGAATGACCTCGAGGTCCGGGAAGGCTCGCCTCAGCCGCTCGATCGCGCTCGACGGTGCCTCATCCGCTCGGGTGGCCGCGAGAAAGGCCGGCTTCTCGATGCCGGCGAGAGTCACCTCGGCCCGGACCGGCCGGAGCTCCTCAGGGTCAGCGTCGGCACGCGTGCAGTAGACGATCGCGTCGGCTGAGCGGAGCACGCCGAGCAGGGCGCGTCCCCCACCCCGGTCGTCGCTCGCGCCTTCGATCAGCCCGGGGATTTCGACGAGCTGGACGAGGACGCCGCCGATCCGCGTCAGCGCCGGGACCGGACGAAGCGTCGTGAACGCGTAGTCGCCGGTCTTGATCTGGATCTCCGAGAGGGCCTGGAGCAGGGACGACTTGCCGACGTTCGGCGGGCCCACGAGGGCGATCTGGGCCGCGCCCTCGCGGCGGACCGCGATCGAGTCGCGGTGGACCGCGTTGGCGCGAACCCGCGTCTCCTCGACCTCGCCCGTGAGCCACTTGCGCAGGTCGGCGTACGGGCCGTTCCGGTAGTCCGGCAGCTCCCCGAGGAGCGCCCGGATCTCACGGCTTCGCGCTGTGCCCTCTTTCCCTATGAGCCGTCGCTTCGCCATGGCGGCGAA
>DASRJS010000090.1:0-9694 GCA_035649355.1 Candidatus Polarisedimenticolia bacterium | reverse complement strand
GAGCGCGAGCACACCGTCGACCAGCACGACCGCCGCGCCGACCTTGCGTCCGGGGCGGTGACCGGCGTCGAGCACACCGCGCTCGGGCCATGCGAGCGCCGCGCCGTAGGGGTTGGCGGGATCGGTGGCGGCGAGCACCTGCGCGGTGCCGTCCGGCTCGCCGAGCGCACGCAACCGATCCACCGCGCCCGGCTGCGCGAACTGGGCGCCGCCGAGCCCCTCGACGAAGTAGCCGCGCCGGATCCGGCCGGCATCCTCGAGCGCGCGCAGGACCGGGTACACGGCGGAGAAGCCACCCGTCAGCACTTCCGATCCGAGGGCGTCACGGACCAGGACGCCGTGCCGCTCCAGCAGAGCAAGGCTGAGCGCGTGGAGCCGTTCGGTGGTCGCGGGTCGCAGGTCGCCGGCGGCGCCCGAGGCCTCAGGCATGTCCTCGACGAGTGACCAGCGGCCGGCGGCCTCCGGCGGGCCGAGCGCGGTGAGGCGTCCCGGCCGCGGCCGTGCCGACGATCGCGCCGGGCGCTTCCAGCGCAGGGCCCGGAGCGGCGCGAACGTGTCGTTCGTGACCTCGCCGGCCCAGACGAGATCCCACAGCGCGTCGAGCACGTCACGGTCCGAGCCGCCGCCGGCGGCGGTATGAATCTCCCGGTAGAAGGACGCGCCGCGGCGCGCCAGGTGGGCGCGGATCCGGTCGTGACGCTCGCCGGCGGGCCGCTCGAAGCCCTCGGGAACGTCCAGCGGGCGGAGGACCTCGCGGCCGGGCCGATAGAGCAGGATCCGCCCGTCATCGCGGCCGAGCGGACCGCGGCCGATCCAGGCGACCTCGCCGAGCGAGCCCAGCTCGTCGAGCATCCGGGCGTTGTAACCGGGCAGGCGCGCCGGCAGGATGTCGCGCTCGAGGACCGATGCCGGGATCGGCAGGCCGGCGACCTGGTCGACGATCTCGGCCAGCCGTTCGAGCGCGGCCTGGCCACGCGGACCAGCCTGAGCCCGCGCGCCCTCCGCCGCCGAGACGCCATGCCAGAGCGGCAGGAACCGGGCGAGCGCCGCAGGCTCCACCGGCTCGACCTCGCGCCGCAGCCGCGCCAGCGATCGTCGGCGCAGGACCCGGAGCACTTCGGGATCGCACCACTCGCGCTCGACGCCATCCGGCCGGAACTCGCCTCGCACGAGCGTGCCTGCGCCGAGCAACCGCTCGAGCGCGTCACCGACGACGCCCTTCGGCAGACCCCAGCGTTCCGCCGGGGCGTCGCCGAGGAACGGCCCATGGGTCCGCGCCCAGCGGGCGAGCAGGCCGTCGAGCGCCGCGGTCGCCGGTGAGAGGAACGCCTCGGGTACGCCGACGGGCGGCGCCACGCCCACCCCATCGCGGTACCGGGCGACGTCCTCGATCGCGATCCACCGCTCGTCGCCCGCGATCCGGACGCGCACGGCGCGCCGTCCGGCCGCCAGGTCCTTCAGCCAGCCCTCAGCGGCACCGCCGGCCACACGCGCGACAACCTCGAGCGTCGACAGGTCGCCGAGTCGCCGGAGGAGGTCGTGGACCGCATCGACCGACTCCGCCTGGCGATCTTCGGTCAGCGACTGCAGCGAGAGCTCGAGGTCGGCGAGCGCCTCGGGATCGAGCAGCTCGCGCAGCTCCTCCTGGCCGAGGAGCTCCCGCAGCAGGTCCCGGTCCAGGGCCAGCGCTCCGGCGCGTCGCTCGGCGAGCGGCGCGTCACCCTCGTACATGTACGCGGCGACATAGTCGAACAGGAGCGAGGACGCGAACGGCGACGACCGCGCCGTCTCGACGCCGTGGACCGCGATCTCCCGATTCGCCACACCGCCGAGGACCTCGCGGAGGGCGTCAAGGTCGAAGACGTCCGAGAGGCACTCGCGATAGGTCTCGACGAGGATCGGGAACGATCCGTAGCGGGATGCCACCGCGAGGAGGTCCGCGGCGCGCTGCCGCTGCTGCCACAGCGGGGTCCGCGAGCCGGGACGGCGGCGTGGCAGGAGCAGGGCTCGGGCCGCGTTCTCCCGGAATCGGGCGGCGAACAGCGCCGAACCGCCGAGCTCGCCGACGACAAGGTCCTCGACCTCCTCCGGCTCGGGAAACAGCAGCGACTCGATCTCCGCGAGGCGGCCTCGTTCATCACCCTCGCCCTCCGGGAGGCGGATCGCGATGCCGTCGTCCGACCAGATCGTCTGGGCCTCGATGCCGAGTCGCTCTCGCAGGCGAACCTGGATCGCGAGCGTCCACGGCGCGTGGATCCGGCCGCCGAACGGGGTCAGGATGCAGACCCGCCAGTCGCCGAGCTCGTCGCGGAAGCGCTCGACCACGATTCGCCGGTCCGTTGCGAGCGCGCCGGCCGCCTCGCGCTCCTCCTCGAGGTACTGGATGAGGTTCTGCGAAGCCAGCGCGTCGAGCTGGTGGCGCTCGCGCAGGCGCTTGTCGGCCGCCGCCCGCCCGCGTGCGCCACGCG
This sequence comes from Candidatus Polarisedimenticolia bacterium, assembly GCA_035649355.1. Taxonomy (GTDB): domain Bacteria; phylum Chloroflexota; class Limnocylindria; order Limnocylindrales; family CSP1-4; genus UBA5189. Next base: position 7,226 of record DASRJS010000090.1, on the reverse strand, counting down.
CAAGGTCAGCTTCAAGCTCCCGGACCGTCGCCCCGATCGCCCGCCCCAGCTCGATCGGCCGGCCGATCGTGTCGCCCTTCCAGAACGGCAGCTTGCCGGGCACGCCCGGTGCCGGCTCGACGACGACGCGGTCCGCCGTGATGTCGAGCACGCGCCACGAGCTCGCACCGAGAACGACGACGTCGCCGTGCATCCCGGCTCGGAGCTCGTAGACCATCTCCTCGTCGAGCTCGCCGACGCGGCGGCCTGGCGTCCCGGCTTCGCCGTTGAGGAAGACGCCGAACAGGCCGCGATCCGGGATCGTGCCGCCGGACGTCACGGCGACGACCCGGGCGTCGCGCCGCCCTTCGATCGTGTCGGTCGTGCGATCCCATAGCAGCCGCGGCCGGAGCTCCGCGAACTCGTCCGACGGATAGGCACCGGCGAGCATGCCGAGCACGGTTTCGAGGGCTTCGCGGCTGAGTGACTCGTATGGCGCAGCGCGCCGTGCGACCTCGTGGAGCTCGCTGACCGACCAGCGGTCCATGACCGCCATCGCGACGAGCTGCTGGGCGAGGACGTCGAGCGGGTTGTGCGGCAGGACCGTCGGCTCGATCGCGCCGTCACGCATTCGTTCGACCACCACGGCGGTCTCGAGCAGATCACCGCGGAACTTCGGGAAGAAGACGCCCTTCGACGGCTCGCCAACGCTGTGCCCCGCCCGGCCGACGCGCTGGAGGCCGCTCGCGACCGACGAAGGGCTCTCGACCTGGATGACGAGATCGACGGCGCCCATGTCGATCCCGAGCTCGAGGCTCGACGTCGCGACGAGCGCCGGGAGGCGACCATCCTTGAGCGCCTCCTCGATCTCGAGTCGCTGCTCGCGAGCGACGGAGCCGTGGTGGGCCCGGACGAGGTCCTCGCCCGCGAGCTCGTTCAGCCGATGCGCCAGGCGTTCAGCCAGACGGCGGCTATTCGTGAACACGATCGTGGACCGATGGCTCCGGATCAGCTCGAGGATCCGCGGCTGGATCGACGGCCAGATGCTGATCGGTGACTCGCCCTCGACCCGCCCGCCAGGCCGCTCGTCCGGCGGCAGGAGCTCGCCGAGGCGCGACATGTCCTCGACCGGCACCACGACCTCGAGCTCGAGCGGCTTCCGCGTCCCGACGTCGACGATCGCCACCTCCCGACCGATGCCGCCGAGGAAGCGCGCGATCGTCTCGAGCGGGCGCTGCGTCGCCGAGAGGCCGATCCGCTGGAGCGGCGGCGCGTCGTCCGGTCGGAGCGCTTCAAGCCGTTCGAGGCTCAGGGCCAGGTGGGCGCCGCGCTTCGTGCCGGCGATCGCATGGACCTCGTCGACGATGACGGTCTCGACGCCGCGCAGGACCTCGCGCGCGGCGCTCGTGAGGAGCAAATAGACGCTCTCGGGCGTCGTCACGAGGATGTCCGGCGGGTGCTTCGCGATCGCGCGGCGATCCTCCTGTGGCGTGTCGCCCGTGCGAGACGCGACCGAGATCGCCGGAACCGGCTCGCCGAGGCGCTGGGCCGCCAGCGCGATGCCCGCGAGTGGCGCCCGGAGATTCCGCTCGACGTCGTAGGTCAGCGCCTTCAGCGGCGAGATGTAGAGGACGCGGACCGAGCCCGGCGTGCCCTTCGCAACCGCGGCTCGAGGCTCCCGGCCGAGCCGATCGAGGCACCACAGGAACGCCGCCAGGGTCTTGCCGCTGCCCGTCGGCGCGTGGATCAACGTATGCCGCCCGGCGGCGATCTCGGCCCAGCCGCCGACCTGGGCCGGGGTCGGCGCTTCGAACGTCGATTCGAACCACGCGCGGACGGCCGGGCTGAAGACGGCCAGGGGTTCGGAGAGCTTCGACAAGGGACCTCGAAGTATAGCCGCACAGCGCCGAATTCGATCAGATGTTCGAAATCTCAGACGTGCCATTCGGCCCCTGGGAAGGCATCGGCCGGCACGTCCAGCGATCTACTCTGCGTGCTGACATTCGATCCACGGATTGTCTGGAAGGAGGCAAGTGAGGATGGGAACCGGAATGGTCACGAAGGTGGCCGCGGCCATCGCAGCCGTGTCGGGCCTGTGGCTCGGGATCGGCGGGGTCATCCCCTCGTTGGAACCGCCCGAGAACCTCGTGCCGGCGCTGAGCTACGTCCTGTGGATCTCGTTCATCGTGCTCATGGTCCTGCTGTTCCGCGAGCGCAAGACGCACGAAGGCGAGACGGTCGAGATCGAAGGACCGGCATTCGCCCGGTTCCTGTTCAGCAACTCACGGGCCGGCCTCTTCTGGCTGCCGGTGCGGCTGCTGCTCGGCTTCGGCTGGCTCGAAGCCGGCTGGCACAAGCTCACGGGTGAGGGCTGGATCGATGGCGGCGCGTCCCTGCGCGCGTACTGGGAGCGGGCGGCCGCGATCCCAGAGCAGGGTCGCCCACCGATCACCTACGAGTGGTACCGCGACTTCATCAACTTCCTGCTCGCCGGCCACCATGAGACCTGGTTCGCGGTGCTCGTCACGTTTGGCGAGCTGGCGGTTGGTATCGGACTGGTCTTCGGGATCCTGACCGGCGTCGCCGCGTTCTTCGGAGCGTTCATGAACATGTCGTTCCTGCTCGCAGGCTCGGCTTCGACGAACCCGGTGTTCTTCACCCTCGCTGTCGGCATCATGCTGGCCTGGAAGGTCGCCGGCTACTACGGCGTCGACCGCTGGCTGCTGCCGATGCTCGGGACGCCGTGGCACCCAGGAGCGTTGGTCAACCGAGCGGCGTCCGCCCCGACAAGCTGACCCGCGTCGCCGTCAGTCCCGACGCGCGTGCAGAGCGCCGGGGTCCGCCTCGCCAGGCGGCCCCGGCGCTTTCGATACATCGAAGCCGGCGCGGGTCAGCAGCGAGCGGGTGATAACCGCGCGATCGGCGCGCGGCAGGGGCTCGACCGGGTCTCGCTCCGCCGCCGTGACGAGCGCGGAGAGCGGGTTGTCGCCCGGGCGCAACCCGGCGAGGTGCGTCGCCAGGAGGCGCGTCGCGAGGCCCTGGCGGCGCGCGCTCGGCGCGACGCCCAGCGCGAGCAGGCGCCGCTCGCCGGCCCACGACGCCGGAGCGGCAGAGAGCGCGAGGCCGACGACTAGGGTCCCATCGACAGCGGCGGTGACGCCCACGCCATCGTTGGTTGCGAGCGCGGCGGCGACGAGCTCGTGGCCGGCAACAGGGTCGAGCGGCGCGATGACCCGCGGAGCGAGCTGCAGACGGCTCCAGAGGTCGCCGCGGACGTGCCCGAGGATCGCCGGAGAGCCGACACCCGGGGAGCTGGTCGGCCCGTCGCCGATGGTGCTCCCGATCAGCGCTCCCTCGGCGGACCACCAGCCGAGGTCACTCGCGGCCCGAAGGAGGCCCGGCACCGCGAGCTGTCGCGCGACCTCCGCGATCGCGACCGCCCGACGGTCGAGCGTCTCATCCGCGTCGCTCCTGGGCTCGCCGGCACCGGGCAGATCTTCGAAGGTCGTCGGCGGCGGCGATTGGCCGAACCCTTTGCCGTCCGCGGCCCACCGTTCGCGCCACGCCGCGTCGATGCGGGCCGGCACCTCGCGGTGTGCGCCGGCGAGCCAGACCAGCGACCAGCTCCGCGGCACGACCCGGTAGACGTCGTAGCCGCCGCCGCCCGTTGACAGCCAGCGGCCGCGCGCCCAGCGATGCGCGATCGCATCCGTCAGGCGCGCGGCCGAACCCATCGCCGTGGTCGTGACCCGGAGGTGTGCGAGCGGGTCCCAGGCGTGGCTGTCCGCACCGTGCTGCGAGACGACGAGATCCGGCCCGAAGGCCGCCGCGAGCTCGGGGACCAGCCGCCGGATCGCCGCCAGCCAGCCCGTCTCGCCCGTGCCCGGATCGAGCGGCACGTTGACCGCGGTGCCCGCAGCCGTCCCCTGCCCGATCTCGGAAAGCATCCCCGTGCCCGGGAAGAGGTATCGCCCGCTCTCGTGGATCGAGAAGGTCAGGACGCCCGGGTCGGCCCAATGGATGGCCTGCACGCCGTCGCCGTGATGGACGTCGAAGTCGAGGTACAGCACGCGCAGTCCGGCGGCGCGGGCGCGCGCGATCGCGAGCGCTGGATCGTCATAGATGCAGAACCCGGAGGCGCGATGCGGCATGGCGTGGTGGAGGCCGCCGCCCGGGTGGAAGGCGTGCTCGACGTCACCCCGAAGGATCGCTTCCATCGCCCGGATCGATCCGCCCGCGACGGCCGCCCCGGCCTCGTGCATTCCCGCGAACGCCGGATCGTCGCCCGGCCCGATGCCCGCCTCGGGTGGCGCAGACGGATCGGCGCTCAGCCGCCGGACCGCGGCGATGTACCGCTCCGAGTGGCACCACCGAAGGTCCTCGTCCGAGGCCGGCTCCGGGGCGAGGCCGGGCGTCGCCCCGAGCGTCGCGAGGAGGTCGATGCCCGGTCCGAACCGCCGTGGCGTCAGCGGGTGCCCGGGCCCGAAGTCGTATGTCGTCGAGCGTGGCCCGAACACGAGGAGCGGGCCGTCGGATGCCATGGCGCGAGGGTACCCATCCGGGCGCCAGACACGAAAGAAGCGGCGCCGCCCCCCAGGGCGACGCCGCTTCGTCTACCGAACGGTCAGTCGACCGGTTCGAAGTAGTGCTTGTTGATCCACTGCGCGACCTTCTTGCCGATCCACGCGCCGTGGACGTCGGCCGTCCGGAAGTGGAAGCCGTTGAGGATCCGGCCGTTGATCGTGTCGTCGATGACGTCGGTGAACCGCGCGTAATCCCGGGTCGAGGTCGGGACCCCGATTGGGTTCCCGGCCGCCGGATTCGCGGGCACGCCCGGGCTGGTCAACGAGAACGCGTACTTGTCCGTTCCGAAGAAGAACCGGGCGCTCTGCCAGAACCCACCCGTGTAGCAGTTGTACCCCGACGGCTCGTCCGGATAGCCCGGCACGGCGAAGAGCGAGGTCCAGTTCGGGTCCGGCTCGGTGAGCGGATTGCCATCGTTCGCCGCTTCGTGGATCGCCGTGGCGGGTCGCCAAGCGGACCAGATCTTCTTGTTGTTCCAGCAGCTGATGAGCGCATCCGCGCCCGCGAAGCTCGTCTTGGCGAAGAGGCGAGCCTGGTCGCTCGTCGACAACCCCTGCTCCGTCGCGATGGTCCGGAGGCCGGCGTTGTAGAAGAAGAGCGGATTGGCCGTGTAGAAGCCGGCCATCAGCGTCTGTTCTGGGGTCCGGCTCGATCCCACCTGAGCGCCCAGCGCCTTCACTTCATTGAATTCCGCGGCGTATTGCTCGCTCGTGATGGCAGGCGGGCCTTCGGTCGGGAACTGGTCCGGGCCCTTCAGCGTGAGCGGCGTGACCGTCGCGAACTGGCCCTGCACGTTCGCGTTGAGCGGTGGCCCGAGGCGCCACTTGCCGAGGTCCTCGCTCGGGGTGAACGGCTCGGCGTCGAAGCGGCCGTCGCCGGCGCGTGCGGCGAGCATTGCCGCGGCCGCGGCGGCGCCGATCGTGATGCCGTCCGTCTTGGACTGACTGGGGTCGATCAACGCCAGCGATGCCGCCAGCATGGCGTCGACCCTGGCCCGGACCGCATTATTCGCCGGGGTGTCCGCCGCCGGAACGATGCCGTACAGGACATCGTGACCGGCCTGCGCGACGGCGGCCGCCTGCGATGCGGTCGACGGCGCCGACAGACCAGGAAGATACGGCTGGTGGCCGCCATCGATCGCGTTGACGGCGTCATAGATGGCGCCCTGCACCATCGCGACGTGCAGTGCCGCAAGCGGTGGGCCCTGGCCCAGGGCCGGGGTCGCCGCGGGTTGGCCGATCACGTTGACGGCGTTCGTGTTCCAGACGAGGACCATGTCGCTCGGCTCGTCCGCGGCGACCAGGGCGACCGGGACCAGGGTCAGCGACGCGGCCAGCGCCAGGCTGACCAGGGCTGCAAGCCAGCGTGCTCGTTCCATGAGCGATCGAAGAATCATGTCTCCCTCCCAGCCGCCAGGAGGCGGCGCGCTGACCTGCGACGCACGTCTGACGGGCGAGTGCCTGTCGGGTGCGCCCGGCCTACTCGTAATGAGGTCGCGCGCCGGCGTTTTGTTCAATCAACGTGGAATCACCGAAGCGCCACGCGGCGACGGGTACCATCAGCGCGTGCCGGACCTGTTCGTCGTCCTCGTCATCGTTCTCGTCATCGTGCTGGTCGTCCGCGGCCCGAAGACCCTGCCGCAGATCGGCGCGATGCTCGGGCGCGGTGTCAAGGAGGCGCGACGCGAGGCCAACGAGCTCCGTCAGAAGAGCGACGACGAGGCGCCGACCGACCGACCGGCATGAGCTGGCAAGCCGATTCGGCGACGGGCGAGGCAACCGCCGACGTCGACGTCGCAGCCGTCGCGATCCCGGCGCCGCGGCGCCCGTTGCTCGTTGAGTTCGGGACCGCGGTTCTCGTCGTCGGCGGGGCGTTCGGCGTCCTGCAGAAGGTCTTCACGCCGCTCATCGCTGCGACGGCGTTCGATCCACTGTTTGCGTTCCTGTTCGCCCTCGACGCCGTCTCGGTCATCGCAGGCATCGTCCTGCGAACCGGTCGAAGCTGGATTCCGGCCGCGAACGTCGCCGCCGTGTACGCCTTCCTCCATCTCGCGACCCAGACGCCGACCGGCGTCGCCCTGACGGCCGTCTTCCTCGCGGTCGTCGTTGCCTGCTTCGCGTCGCGCGAGTGGTTCGACGCGATGCGCGACTGGCGCGTCGCCCGCTTCGAGGCCCGAGCTACTCGCTGACCGGCGCCGCCACGCGCGGCTCGAGCTGGCCGCGCAGCGCATCAGCCGACGTCACCGGCATCTGGCAGGCGAAGCCGCGACAGACATAGGCCGTTGGGCGGCCGTCGATCGCGATCCGATCGGCGAGCAGCGGCACGACGCTCCCCGCCGGATCAGCCGCCACGGCGAGGACCCGCAGATCGACCGCGAGATCCGAGGCGGCGAGCAGCTCCTGCGTCGCCGGGTCAGCCGGGTGACCGACGATCGCGATCTCGACGACATCCGCAAGCGCGAAGTCGATCGCCGTCAGCCACTTGGCGAACGCGGTCGGGTAGCGCGCGGCCAGCGGCGCGACGCCCGCGATCGCGGCGTCCGCAGCAGTTCGGTAGCGCGCCTCGCCGGTGAGCGCATGGAGGCGCAGCAGGACGAACGTCGCCATCGCGCCGCCGGACGGGACCGCGTTGTCCTGGACGTCCTTCGGCCGGGTGATCAGCCG
>DASRJS010000089.1:0-29122 GCA_035649355.1 Candidatus Polarisedimenticolia bacterium | reverse complement strand
CAGTCCGGCGTCCTCGGCCTGCTCGAGGGCGAGCGGATGTGGATCGAGCCGAAGGGCTTCGAAGAGATCCACACGCGCGGCAATCTCGAGGCGCACCGGCTCCAGGACCCGTCGAAGTGGGTCCCCTTCGGCGTCGGCGCGATCGAGGGCAAGGCCGGCAAGGCCCTGCCCGTGCTCGAGGCTCAGACGGGCAACGGCGCAGCCGCGGACGCCTCGAATGGCGCGGATCTGCCGCCCGGCACCGAGCCCCGCCCACGCGAAGGCGAGCCCACCGCGTCGTCGCACGGGGAACTGCTGTAGGTCGCCCTGGCAGGGCCACCTGCCATCGACCCCGGACGTGACACAGTCGCGCTATGAATCTCGCTTCATAAGACCGCGAGACAAAGGCCCATTGGTTTCGGTTGTTGAGGCGCTAGGCTCGCGAGCGTGACGGCGGAGGGGAATCGGGCGGTGCGAGGATCCAGGCTCTTCTACGGCTGGGTCGTCGTCGCGGTCAGTGCCGTGGCGGTGCTCGTGACCGCCGGCGTTCGGGTCGCGCCAGGGGCGTTCCTCCTGGACATGAAGGCCGACACCGGCTGGTCGCTCGGGATTCTCTCGCTGGCGGCGGCGGTTGGCCTGGTCGTCTACGGCCTGACCGGTCCCGTCTCGGGCGCGCTCATCTCGCGCTTCGGCCTTCGCGGTGTCACGGTCGCGAGCCTCGTGATCACCGCCGTCGCGATGGGAGCGTCCAGCCTCGTGACCGAGGCGTGGCAGCTCGCGCTGCTGTTCGGGCTCCTCTCCGGCGTCGGGACCGGGCTGATCGCGAGCGTTCTCGCCGCGGCGGTCGCGAACCGCTGGTTCGTGCGCCATCGCGGCCTCGTAGTCGGCATCCTCAGCGCGAGCTCGAGCGCCGGCCAGCTGCTGTTCTTCCCCGCGCTGACGCTGCTCGCGACGCTGGCCGGCTGGCGCCTCGCATCCATCGCGATCGCAGGCATCTGCCTCGTCGTCGCCGTGCCGATCCTGCTGTGGCTTCGAAACACGCCCGAGGACGTCGGCCTGCGGCCGCTCGGCGCGGCCGCTGACGCCGCGCCACAGCCGACGAGGGCCGATCCCGGGATCATGCGCCGGGCGATCAGGTCCGGGAACTTCTGGCTCCTCGCCGGCACGTTCTTCGTGTGCGGCGCGACGTCGAACGGGCTCGTCGGCCAGCATTTCATCGCCCACGCCGCCGACCACGGGTTCGCGCCAGTCGTGGCATCCGGCGCGCTCGCGATCATGGGTGCGTTCAACTTCGTCGGCACGCTGGTCTCGGGCTGGCTGACCGATCGCGTCGACCCGCGTCGCCTGCTCCTCGTCTACTACGTCTTCCGCGGTCTCAGCCTGCTGTACCTGCCGGCGATCTCGAACAATCTCGACATCACCGCGTTCGCGGTCCTGTTCGGCCTCGACTACATCGCGACGGTCCCGCCGACGGTCGCCCTCGCGGCGGATACGTTCGGCCGGCGAAACGTCGGGATCGTCTACGGCTGGATCTTCGCGGCCCACATGATCGGTGCGGCGGTCGCGGCCTTCGGGGCTGGCTTCATGCGCGACCTGATCGGCGACTACGGGCTGTCGATCGTCATCGCCGGCTGGCTGGCGATCGCGGCCGGCATCGTCACGATGTCGATCCGCCGGCTGCCGGCGGCGACGGCGGCTGCGACAACCTAGCCGCGTGGTGTCCTAGTTCCGGCGGCCCGAGAAGATCGACATCACCTGGCGGACATCCTGGCCATCCGATGAGTCCGGGCGCTCCTCGAGGTACTGCTCGAGGAGCTCGATCGCGTTCGTGAAGCGGCCCATCCGGCCGAGAAGCAGGCCGCGGTCTCGGCCGTGGTCCGGATCCGTGGGCTCCAGCACCGCCAGGAGCGACACGACGCCATAGGCCGACGGCCAGTCGCGCCGCGCGAGGTGGGCTGCGCGGAGGTTCCGGAGGACACGTGCCAGGATCTGGCGCCGGCCGACCGGTCGCAGCATGCCGGCGTGGAGCAACACGCCCTCTCCGACGGCGCGCCGGAGGAGCGCCTGGCAGTCGTCTCGCGACAGGAGGCGCCCGCCGTCAGCCGGGTCCATCAGCTGGCCGCCCGGACCGCCGACGAGGAAGTGGCCAGGCAGGCCGACGCCGGTGAGACGAAGGCCGAGACGCGCGGCGACCTCGAGCTCCACGATCGCGAGGCTGATCGGCAGGCCGCGGCGGCTGTCGACGACCCGGTCGAGGCGGCTCAGGTCGGGGTCGGCGGAACGCTCGGGTGTGGGGCCGCGGAAGCCGGCCTCGATGTACAGGACGTCGTGGAGCCGGGTGAGAATGACCTCGGGCGGGTCGCCGACATCGATGCGCAGCCGGACGAGCTCGGCGAGCGCGTCGAGCGAGGCGAACGTCGGCGCGGGGTCGAACTGGGCGCGGCCGTCCGCGGCGATGAGCAGGGCGCCTTCGGCCAGGTCGATGTCGGCCTCCGGGCGCGCGACGAGCCGGGCGAAGCGAGCGCGATTCGCATCGCGTGCCTGGGCGACCTTCGCGGCCGACTCGAGCGGGTCCATGACTGGCTCGGATCGTAGCGCCGTCGGCTGCACCGCGGATACACCGCCAAACGTCCTGCGGGTCCGGTTCGGCAGGCCCGTGCTAGGCTGGCGCCTCCTCTTGACGGATCGCAGCGGAGCCGCCTCGAACGTGCCCAACTCAGCGCCTCCAGCCGCCGGCCTTGGGCCCCTCCGGCCTGCCCCGACCGGGCTCGAAATCGCGGACCTTGCTCCGCCCGTGACGGCCGAATCCGGCGACCCGTTCAGCACGTGGCGGATCCTCGATCTCGTCGCCCGCCTCGAGCGCGGCGCCCCGCAGCGGTTGACGGACATCGTCGATCGCCTCAACGCGACGCACCTCGACTGGATCTTCGGTCGCCGCGTCGTCGAGGACGTCCTGCTCCAGCTCCAGGCGAACTGGATTGCCGACTATCGAAACAGCTCCGGGATCGTGATCGACGACGGCCCGAGTGGGGCCAGCGTCACGATCGAGGACTCGACGCGGGTCGATCCGTGGATCGTCCGCCAGGTCGCCCGCGAGGCCGATGCCTGCCGCGAGCTGCTCCGTGACTTCAGCCGCCGCGATCGGGTGACCGGCGATGGCTGACCGCACGCTCGCCTCGCCGTCCGAGCTTTCGGGCCGCTGCGCGTGTCCGCGGCGGGTTCGATCGCGCTGATCGCGCGCTTCGAGAACCCGCCCGACTCCCGCGTCCCTGAGCCCGCCCCGCCACCGACGGCGGAGGCACCAACCGAACGAGGAGCCGCATTCCCATGGCCCACCATGACTACGCCACCGACGCCCTGGTCTCCGCCGACTGGGCGCTCGAGCACCTTTCGGACCCGAACATCCGGTTCGTCGAGGTCGACGTCGACACCTCGATCTACGAAGCCGGCCACCTGCCCGGCGCCGTCGCCTGGAACTGGACGAGCCAGCTCACGGACGGCCTTCGGCGTGACATCGCCGATCGGCAGCAGTTCAGCGAGCTGCTCCAGGCAAGCGGCGTCGGGCCCGACACGCTGATCGTCCTCTACGGCGACAACCAGAACTGGTTCGCCGCGTGGGCGTACTGGCAGCTCCATCTCTATGGCCACAAGCGAGCGAAGATCCTCGATGGCGGCTGGAAACTCTGGCAGGCCCGCAACCTGCCGACGACGACCGACGTGCCGACGTACGCGCGGACGACCTACGAGCTCGCCGAGCCGGACTTCTCGCATCGCGCGTTCCGCGACGACATCCTGCCGCGCGTCGGCGACACGACGCTGTCGCTCGTCGACGTCAGGAGCCCGGCAGAGTTCCGCGGCGAGGTCCTCGCGCCGCCTGGACTCTCCGAGACCGCGCAGCGCGCCGGCCACATCCCCGGGGCCGTGTCCGTTCCGTGGGCCCAGACGGTCGGGGAGGACGGCACGTTCAAGTCCGCCGCCGACCTCAAGGCGCTGTACGCGGCGAACGGTGTCACCGAAGACGACGACATCATCACGTACTGCCGAATCGGCGAGCGCGCGTCGCACACCTGGTTCGTGCTCCACGAGCTGCTCGGCTATCCGCGGGTCCGCAACTACGACGGCTCGTGGACGGAGTGGGGCAGCATGATCAACGTCCCGATCGAGAAGTCGCCCGCGCCGGCCTGAGCCGGCCGCCTAACCGACCGAGGGATCCGGCACGACGCGTGCCGGATCCAGCAACCCCAGCGGCGTCTCGCACCAGGTGTCGCGCTCGACGATCCGGAACCCGGCATCGAGCAGCGGCTTCAGCGCGGGATGCGGTCCGCCAAGGCATAGCCCGATCGCGGCGCCCTCCGGCGTCAGCTCGCGTGACCCGAGGGCTGCCGCCAGCGCCGCGACAGGATCGGCATTCGCGGCGGTGATCGCTGAGTCGAACCACCGGATCATCGAGTCGTGGCCGTCGCGGACGCAGCCCGCCAGCGCGAGCCGGCCCTCGAGCTCCACGGCGAACGGCGTGCCGCCGCGGCGTGAGGACCACGTCACGACGTCGAGCCGGCGATCGAAGCCGCTCAGCTCGGCAAACGCGGCGCTCAGCTCGTCCGCCGAGATGCGCCGGACGACGGCATCGGGCGGCGGCGCCGGGAGAGGCCGATCCGCCGCGGAGCGCGGTCGCTGGAGGTAGAACAGCGGCCACGCCGGCACCATGCCGCCGCGCGTGTATAACGCCTGTGCTCGCGGATCGCCGGAGCTCGAGACGGACCAGCGTTCGTCGGGATGCGCCTCGAGAAGCGCCCGATACAACGGTCCGCCGACGCCCGACCCGTGCTCGGACGGTTCGACGAAGAGGTCGCTGACGTGGCTTCGGCGCCCCTGGTTCGAGCCTGCCGCGGGGTGGATCCAGACCGCGGCAGCGAAGCCGACAACCCGTCCTTCGCGCTCGGCCGCAAGGACCGTTCCGTCGCCGAACAGCCGGTCGAGGTAGGGCAGGCCCATGCCCTCGGGCCCTTCGAGGTGGACGTCATGCGCCGCAGCGAGCTGGTAGATCGCGGCTGTGTCATCGCGGCGGGCAGGGCGAACGGTGATCGGACTCGGGGAGATGGCCATGCCCACCTATCATCGCCGAGTGACCGTGGCAGCCGCTCCGAACGTCCACATCGAACCGCTGCCGCGGCTCGCATCGGTCTCCCCCGCGGACGTCGCGGAGGCCTTCCGCGACCTGCCCGGCCTCGCGTTGCTCGAGGCTGCGCGAGCGGGCCGGAACGCCCGCTGGTCGTACCTGACCGCCGATCCCCTCGGCATCGTGGAAGAGCCCGCGCCCGGAGACGATCCCCTGGCCGGGGCCCGAGTCGCGCTGGCACGGCTGGCATCGGAGCACTCGAGCGATCGCTCGGCACCGCCGTTCGTCGGCGGCCTCGTCGGCTACCTCTCGTACGACCTCGGGCGCCGCTACGAGCAACTGCCCGAGATCGCCGCGGCCGACCAGGACCTGCCGCTCCTGCGCCTCGGCCTGCACGACTGGGTCGTCGCCTGGGACCGCGCGACGGGCACGGCCTGGCTGGGTGGCCGCGTCGCGGATGGCGACGCCGGGCGCCTGGAGCGGCGGCTCGCAGACGTTCGACGCCGGCTCGAGGGTCTGGCGCGGGTTCGGCCCCGCACGGACCCGCCCGAGCTGCCCCGCCTGGAGCTCCGCTCGGGCCTCGGCCGCGAGGCATACGAGGCGCGCGTCCGCGAGGTGAGGGCCGCGATCGCCCGCGGCGAGATCTACCAGGCAAACCTGACGAGGCGTCTCGAAACGCCGTTCGGCGGCGATCCGTGGCCCCTGTACGGCCGCCTCCGCGAGGGTGACCCGGCCCTGTTCGCCGCCTATCTCGACCTTGGTGGCGGCCGCGCGATCCTCTCGGCCTCGCCAGAACCGTTCCTCTCGGTCGATCGCGACGGCAATGTCGCAACGGATCCGATCAAGGGCACTCGGCCACGCGGCCGCACGCGCGAAGATGACCGGCGCCTTGCCCGTGAGCTCCTGTGCTCGGTCAAGGACCGCGCCGAGAACGTGATGATCGTTGACGTCCTGCGAAACGACCTCGGCCGCTGCTGCGTGCCGGGTTCCATCCGCGTCCCGCGGCTTTGCCGCCTCGAGCGCACCGAGGCGGTCCAGCACCTCGTGACCACGATCCACGGCCGCCTCGCCCCGGGCCGGGACGCGCTCGCCCTTCTCGGTGCCAGCTTCCCCGGCGGCTCGATCACCGGCGCGCCGAAGATCCGGGCAATGGAGATCCTCGAAGGCCTCGAGCCCGTCCGCCGTGGCCCGTACACCGGCGCGGCCGGCTGGATCTCGCCCGACGGCGCGATGCGCACGAGCATCCTCATCCGCACGTTCGTCGCCGACGGCCGGCGACTGACGCTCCATGTCGGTGGCGGGATCACCTGGGGCAGCGACCCTGCCGCGGAGTGGCAGGAAACGGTCGACAAGGCCGCAGGACCGCTCCGGGCGATCGATGCGCGGGAGGTCGAATGACCGACGCGCCGGGCCACGTCTGGGTCGATGGCCGCCTCCACTCGGCCGACGACCTGCACCTCAGCGTCTTCGATCGCGGTTTCCAGCTCGGCGACGGCGTCTTCGAGACCCTTCGGGCGCGGGCCGGTCACCCGGCCGAGCTCGCCGAGCATCTCGAGCGCCTCCGGCGGTCCGCCGACGGCCTCGGCATCGAGCTGCAGGACGATCTCGAAGCGATCATCGCCGGCGCGATCGGAGAGCTCCTGCGCGCGAACGAGCTCGACGGGCCGGACGGCGACGCGTCCGTCCGGATCACGCTGTCCCGCGGCGCCTATCGGGGCCGCGGCCTGCTGCCACCGAACGAACATGTCCGACCGACGCTGGCCGTTCAGGCGTGGCCGGTGCCCGCGCCTCCCGCCGGCCACCTCGAGCGCGGCCTCGCCCTCGTCGCGAGCGCCGTCCGGCGAGACCCCGAGAGCCCGCTCGCGGCACTGAAGACGACGTCCCGTGCCGACTACGTCTACGCGCGCCTCGAGGCCCGCCGTGCCGGCGCAGACGATGCGCTGTTCCTCACGACCGACGGCTTCCTGTCGGAGGCCACGAGCGCGAACGTGTTCATCGTCCGGCGCCCGCGCCGGAACGGAGGGCCAGGCGGGAGCGAAGGGCCCGGCGGGAGCGACGCAGCGGAGCTCGCAACGCCCGCGATCGCCTGCGCGATCCTGCCCGGGACCACCCGTGGCTGGATCCTCGGCTGGGCCCGAGAGGCCGGCCTCGCGACGGCCGAGACGTGGCTGACGACGGCCGACCTCCTCGCCGCGGACGAGGCGTTCCTCTCGTCGAGCGTGGCCGGGATCCTGCCGCTGACCTCGTACGAGGGTGCGCCGATCGGGGACGGGCGGCCGGGCGTCTGGACGGCCCGGGCGCGTGACGCGCGCGAGGCCTTCCTGCGAGCCGGCGGAACCGGCGGCGGAACGGACGGCGGGCGGCGGTGAAGCGCGACGAGCTCATCGCCCGGACGAAGCAGCTCATCGCCGAGGGCGAGCGCCTGGCCGCGGCACCCGCGCTCTCCGGGCTGCGGACGTGGCTGAAGCTCTCGGACGACCTCCTCGCCGGGGCGTGGGGCAGCATGGATCGCTATCACCTCGCCTGGCTCCAGGTCGGGCGAGCGCGCGACGTCGTCCGCGGGCGGCCGCTGACGCACGACGAGGAGGCGGCATACGTGCGCGAGGTCGCCTCGGCGAAGACCGCGGTGCTGCGGATGAGCCTTGACGCCGTCGAGCGTCAGCAGATGCCGTTTGTCGGCGAGACCGGTGGGGTCGCGGCCGGCCAGGGAGCTGGCAAGGTCCCGGGCCGGGATCGAAAACCCTAGTTCGCGGCCGCCTTCATCGAGCTGGTCATCTTCGCGGAGTCGATTCGGACGAGGTAGCAGGCGATCTCATGGTCGCCGTTTGGCCAGCCTTCCGAGGTCGGATAGAAGTACGCCATGTCGAGCTCGGTGTCGGTCTCCCAGGTTCGGCCGGTGTACGACTCGAAAGCCGGCACGCAGCGCTCGAACACGAACGCGTCGAATGCGTCACTGCTCGGGTACGTGTCCGCGTCCGGGTGATCGCCTACGAACACGATCTCGGCGGTGTGCGGCTCGGTGCACGGATGGTGCTGGACGTCCTCGACGTTCTGGGCCGTGCCCGGCTCGTCGAAGCAGTCACCTACCTGCAGGTCGCCGGCGTTGCCGGACAGCCGATCGCGCAGGACGAACCCGCCGACCACGATCGCGCCGATGATGCCAAGCCGAATGAACAGACCGCGCATGCACCCACTCCCTGACGTGTGCCGATCGTGGGGTCAGGCCGGCCGCTCGAATACCACCCGATCGACGCGGCCGAAGTCGTACTCCGGTACTGCGGGCGTGCCGTACAGGCGCTGCGTTCCGGGGCCCGTCCTCGGCTCAAAGCCGAGGGCCACGTGGAAGCGCACGGCCGCCGGTTCGCCGGGCCAGGCAACGGCGACGATCCGCCGCGCCCCGGCAGCAACGGCGTCACCCTGGAACCGGCCGTAGAGCGCCCGTCCGATGCCGCGACGCCGATGGTCAGGCGCGACGCCGACCATGTGGCACACGGCCGTCGTGGGATCGTCGGGCGAGATGAATCCGACGAGGAAGCCGACGAACCGGCCCGCGTCGTCCTCCGCGAGCCACGACGTGCCGCTGAAGTGCTGGAGCCACAGCCGCGGCAGCTGGTCGACCTGGCGCCGCTCGCCCCACCAGTCATCGACCACCTCCGCGATCGCCGGATAGTCCGCCTCCGTCGGCCGGCGGTAACGCACGTCCGGGCTCAGCGCCCCGTCCGGGCTCAGCGCCCGCTCCGGATGCTGGCCGAGGCATAGGCGGCGGCCAGCGCCCCGACAAGGACCTGGCCGATGAGCCCGAGCCCGAAGATCTCCCACGTGTAGGCCGCGAGGTCGAGATTGCCGCCTTCGGCTCGTCCGACGAGCCACGCGCCGACGACGCCGCCGAAGAGCCCCGCAAGCGTCCACGTGACGGCCGGTCGCGCCGTCAGCTGCGAGCCCACGATGAGTCCGCTGGCTCCCGCGACGAAGATCAGGCCCGTCGTCGTGGCGAGGCCCGCGACGAGCAGCAGAGTCCCGCCGATCCCGACAAGGAACCCGACGCCCGCAATGAACCACCGGCGGCCGATCCGTCCGCGGTTCGTGGACGCGTCACCCGGCGCTGGCGAACGGGGCTCGTAGCGGCTGGACGGTGATCGTTCGAGGCGGCGCCGAGCGCTCGGCGGCGGCTGCTCGCCAGGCTCAGGAGGGAGCGGGCGTTCCGGCTCCGGGCGAGGCTCGCTCACGGGCCCATCGTATAGACTTCCGGCTCGTGAGCCACCCCAGCCTCGGCCTCCCACCGGCCAGCCCGGTGGGCGGTCATCCGGCCGCCGCCGCGGCGCTTCGCGCGGTCCGCGATCGGGTCGCGGCACGGGCGCTCGAGGCGTTCGCCGCTGACGACTCCACCGTTCGCGAGCGCTACGACGAGCTGGCTCTCCGGCGACTGCTGCGCGACCTCGCCACGATCCTCGACCAGGTCGCCGTGACGCTCGGCACCTCGGATCGCGGTGCATTCGTTGCCTGGTGTGAGTCGCTCGTGCCCGGGTATCGCAAGCGCAACGTTCCGATGGACGACCTCGCCCGCCTGATGGGCGAGCTTCAGCGCGCCACCGCAGCCGCCATCGAGCCCGAACCGGCAGCTGTCGCCGGATCCCTGCTGACCGATGCGGCCGCCGCCTTCACGAGCCATCGGCGGCTCGGTGGCGACGCCAAGAAGAAGAACCCGGTCATCGACTTCATCTACAAGGGCGCCTGACAGGCCGCGGGTTCGAACGATGACGATCAAGTGGGTGGCGGTCGATCCGCTCGTCATGAACGGCGAGCCGTTCTGCTACGGCTCGCGCCTCACCGTCCGCCAGCTGCTCGAGCTCCGCCGCAACGGCTTCGGCCTCAATGAGCTCATCAAGGACCATCCGGAGCTCCGGCGCATGGGCATCGCCGCCGCGTACACATATGCGGCTGATCATCGCGACCGGTACGCCGAGTTTTTCGAGGCAGACGGGTCCCTCGCAGGACCGGGCTATTCGGACGCCGAGGCAAGCGGGCTGCCGTCGCGGTATCGAAAGCCCGGGATCGTCGTCAAGCCGGGCGCCTGACGGGAGGTCAGTCCACCGCCGCGTCGCGCGATCGGCGCCGATGTGCTGCCGGAGCACCACTCGGACACGAAGTCCGGATCAGCGTCCAATCGTTGCTCGGATTTCCGGTCGATCTCTGCTCCCGCCGCACAAGACCGAAGGATCGACGGCCCGTACCAGGCTGAATGGGTCAAATCGCGTCGCAGTGGTGCTCGTGGAGCACATGCAATCTCGCCGCGCGCCTGATCGGGCGATTCACGGGTGGGTGGTACGCTCGAACAGATGACCGACACCGCCGATCGAACCGCCGAGCCCGCGAACGCACCGAGCGCGACTGCCGCGCCCGCGTTCGACCCCGAGCGCCGGG
Source organism: Candidatus Polarisedimenticolia bacterium (assembly GCA_035649355.1). Lineage (GTDB taxonomy): Bacteria > Chloroflexota > Limnocylindria > Limnocylindrales > CSP1-4 > UBA5189. The sequence continues at coordinate 18,606 of DASRJS010000089.1, read as the reverse complement.
CCAAGGAGCTCGCGATCCTCGATGCGCTGCGCGCAGTCGTCGACCCCGAGATCGGGATGAACGTTGTTGAGCTTGCGCTGATCAAGCAGATCATCCTCGGGACGGACGAGTCCGAGATCAAGATGATCCTGACGACGCCGTTCTGCCCGTACGCCGGTTCGATGATTCAGCAGGTCAAGGAGCAGGCCGAATCGGTCGTCGAGCATCCCGTCAAGGTCACTCTGCTGGCGGAGCGCTGGGACCCACGCGATGCGGGCTTGATGTGGTGAGGCCCGCCGCCGCTGCGTGACCCGATGACGGCGTTGTCGCCTGTGCGCGCTCACTCACGCACGTTTGAGTGCGCTCGTTCGCGTGCTCGGCTCCGCCTTGTCCTCGGGCCCCTCAGCGGCGGCTCAATCCTGTGACCCGCGGGCCCCTGGATTCGGTCGTCGCGACGACACGCGGCGACGACGGCACGACGGGCCTCCTGTACGGCGGCGACCGGATCGCCAAGGACGACGCCCGCACCGAGGCCTACGGCACGATCGACGAGGCCGTGGCCGCGCTCGGTCTTGCGCGGGCCCAGCTCGGGCTGAAGTCGCGTCTCGGGACGCTCGCGCCGGCCTTCGGCGACCTCGACGCGGTGATCCTGCGGCTCCAGCGCGAGCTGTTCGTGGCTGCGGCCGAGCTGGCCACGAACCCCGAGGCCTGGGACCGACTCGAGGATGGCCGCACGCGCGTCTCCGCGGCCATGGTCGAGGAGCTGGAGCGGATGCTCCAGGAAGCGGAGCGCCGGATCACGATGCCGCGCGAGTTCGTCGTTCCGGGCGAAACGCCGACGAGCGCCGCGCTCGAGGTGGCCCGGACGATCGTCCGGCGGGCCGAACGGCGCGCGGTCGGGCTGCAGCGTGACGGCCTCGTCCCGGGGCCGCATGCCATCCCGTACCTGAACCGCCTCGCCGATCTGCTCTGGGTCCTCGCTCGTGCGGCAGAGGCGGCCGAATCGCGAGAAGCGGTGCCTTCGCGAACCAGCCCGCGCGCTCGACGGCCGGATGCTCCTGTATCGTCGTAACGCGGCGGCCACTACATCGTCTAACGGTTAGCCCGCTCGAGAGGAACACGCGCATGACCACACCGACAGTTCCCAACCAGCTCGACGCCCGGACCGCGCCGGCACTGAACGCCGCGTTCCTGACGCACGCGTTCACCTGGATGTTCGCGGGCCTGCTGCTCACAGCCGGTGTTGCCGCGTTGCTCCAGGCCAGCCCTGGCATCCGGACCTGGGCCGGCGAGAACATGCTCTGGCTGTTCCTCGGCCAGCTGGCGCTCGTGATGATCATCTCGTGGGCGATCAGCCGGATCTCGGCGACGCTGGCCCTGACGCTGTTCTTCGTCTACGCGGCCACTCTTGGGCTTGTCATCGGCGTCATCGTTTTTCAGTACACAACGGGCTCGGTCGCGACGGCGTTCCTGGCCTCGTCGGCGATGTTCGGCGGCGCAGCCCTCTACGGTTGGACGACCGGCCGCTCTCTCGCAGGCCTCGGCGGGACACTGACGATGGGCCTGATCGGGCTGATCGTGGCCTCCGTCGTCAACGTCTTCCTGGGGGCGAACACGCTCGGCTGGATCATCTCGATCGTCGGCGTGGTGATCTTCACGGCGCTCACGGCTTACGACGTGCAGCGGATCTCGTCAGGGGCGCTCGTTCAGCAGACGGGGTCGGTCGAAAAGGCGGCGGTCTTCGGCGCCCTCTCGCTGTACCTCGACTTCATCAACCTCTTCCTCTTCCTGCTCCGGCTGCTCGGCGGCCGGCGCTAGGTCGAGCGGCCCCGCCCTCGAGAACGATCGGGCGGGTTCGGCGCGTCTTCGAGTGGCCGTTTCCTGACGGGCGGCCGGCGGTACCGCGGCTGATCAGCAGTCCGGCCTTGTCGGCGGGCACGGCCGGCGACCAGTTGAAGCCCTGGCCGAGGTCGACGCCGAGCGCCCGGAGCCGGGCCGCCTGGGTCGGCGTTTCGATGCCCTCCGCGACCACTTCGAAGCCGAGGCCGTGGGCCAGCGACACGACCGCCTGGACGATCGCCGTGTTCGCGTCGACGCGCTCAAGATCGGCGACGAACGAACGGTCGATCTTCACGAGGTCGATCGGCAGGTTGCGCAGGTAGGACAGCGACGAGTAGCCCGTCCCGAAGTCGTCGAGGACGACCCGGACGCCACGATCCCGGAGCTGGCGCAGCGCCCGGAGGCCGTTCTCGGACTGGTCCATCGCGATGCCCTCGGTGATCTCGAGCTCGAGGCTCGAGGGCGTCATGCCCGTCCGCTTGAGCGTCTCGTCGATCCGCGCGACGAGATCGGGCTGGGCGAACTGGCGCGGCGACAGGTTGACCGACATCCGCAGCGGGATGTCCGGCCACGCCTCGCGCCACGCAACTGCCTGCTCGCAGGCCGTGTCGAGGACGACCCGCCCGAGCGGAACGATGAGCCGCGACTCCTCGGCGACGGGGATGAACGCCGACGGCGGGACGTAGCCGCGCGTCGGATGGCGCCACCGCGCGAGCGCTTCGAACGCGACGATCTCCTCCGTTTCGAGGTCGACGATCGGCTGGTACATGACGCCGAGCTCGTTTGCCTCGAGCGCCGCACGGAGGTCACTCTCGAGATCGACGCGCTCGAGGGTGTCGCGGCTCATCGATGGATCGAAGACCGCGTACCGCTGCGTTGCGTCGCCCTTGGCCCGGACGAGCGCCAGCTCCGCCTCGCGCATCGCGTCGCCGGGTGTCGTGCGGCCCGGCTCGCCGATGGCGATGCCCATGCTCGCGCTGATGAACCAGATCCGGCCCTGGACGTCGAACGGCGCCTTGAGCTCCCCGAGGACCCGCTCGGCGACGTTGCGTGCGTCGTCGCGGTCGGCCGGGCTCGGGAGGAGGATCGCGAACATGTCGCCGCCGAAGCGAGCGACGCTGTCCTCGTCGCGGATCGCACCCATCAGCCGCTGGCCGATCGCCTGTAGGAGCCGGTCGCCGGCCGCGTGCCCGAGGCTCTCGTTGACGACCTTGAAGCGGTCAACGTCGAGGAGGATCACCGCCATCGGGTCCGCCGTCTCCGGCTTCGTCCAGGCGAGGCTGGTGCCGAGCTTCTCCATGAGCGCTTCTCGGTTCGGCAGGTTCGTCACGGGGTCCAGGAGCGCACCGCGCTCCGCCGCCTCGTGGAGACGAGCGTTCTCGAGGGCGATCGAGGCCAGCTGGGCGAAACGGTTGAGTGCCCCGATCTCGCGATCGCCGAAGACCCGGTCCGGTTCGCCGGCCGCGAGGCCGAGGACGCCGATGACCGTCGCGCCGCTCATCAGCGGCACGCCGACGACGGCGCCGAACTGGCTGCGCGGCATCGTCGGGTCGCGCTCCTCGAACGTGTCGTAGTCCTCGACGGCGACGGGGCGTCCGCTCCGGTAGACCGAGCCAGCGACGCCGCGATCGAACGGCATCCGGCGCCCGAGATAGTCGAAGAAGATGCCGGTCCCGACCCGGACGACGAGGTCGCCGGCCGCCGCGTCGACGAGGTAGACGTAACCGTGCGGCGTTCCGAGCAGGTGGGTCGCGCGGCTGACGATCGTCCGCAGGAGCTCGATCGGCTCGTTGCCCTCCAGCAGCGCGACGGCGGTCTCGTCGAGCGCGGCGACGTACGGATCGCGGGCCGAGCCGGGTGACAGGCGAGCGCCCTTCGCGAGGTACATCTCGCGGTCGGCCGCCTCGACGAGCGTGTCCTTCGTCGTCCCATCGTCCGGGTAGCACGCGATTCCGATGCTGATCGTGACCCGCGGACCGGGGCTTGGCACGGCATCGACGGCGCGGCGGATCCGTTCGGCCACCTCTTCGGCCGCGAGACGGCCGGCGTCGTGGAGGACGACGGCGAACTCATCGCCGCCGTAGCGGTAGACACGGTCCTCGCCGCGGACCGCGCTCGCAAGGGCAGCGGCGACGTCGGCGAGGAGCAGGTCGCCCGCCGGATGGCCGTTCGTGTCGTTGAAGCCCTTGAACCGGTCGAGGTCCATCATCAGGACCGCGAGCGAACCCGGATCGCGGCCGTCGAGCGCGGCGCCCAGCTCGTTCTGGAAGGAGCCGTGATTCCGGAGGCCCGTCAGTGCGTCCCGTTCAGCCTGGCTCTTGACCTCGCCGTGGGCCTCCGCGTTCCGAAGCGCAATCGAGGCCTGGGCCGAGAAGAGCTTCGTGAGCTCGAACTCGTTCTGACTGAAGTGCGCCTCCTGCTCGCCCATCCGGCCGATGTTCATCGTCCCGAGGACCTCGCCCTCGACGATCAGCGGGACAACGATCAGCGACTCCGCTTCGAACGGCGTGCCCGGGATCTGCGTCGAGCGGGGATCGAGGTGGGCGTCGTTCGCGAGGACCGGTTCCTTGTGGTCCACCGCCCAGCCCGTCACGCCCGTCCCGAGGGGCGCTTCGTATTCGAGGATGAGCTCCGCGAACCGGTCGCGGGCGATGACCGGCGTTCGGACACCCCGCGCGACATCGACGCGGTAGATCGTCAGCGAGTCGTAGGCAACGACGACCTTGAGCGAGTCGGCGATGAGCTCGAGGACGCCGGACGGGTCGAGGGTCGAGAGCAGCCGCTCGTTGACCTCGAGCAGGCGACGCTGGCTGACCAGCTGGTGCTCGAGCTCGGTCTGCTTCAGGCGCAGCGCGTCGAGCTGTTCCGCGCCAACGAGCGCCTGGGCCGCCGCGCCGGCGATGATCGAGAGCGTTGCCTCGTCATCCACGCTGAACTGGTCTCGCCCGAGGCGCGACACGACCAGCACGCCGCGGACGCGTTCCTCGAAGGCCATGGGGACGACGAGCAGCGATTCGGGCCCGGACGTGTTGCCGACGATCAGGCTCCGTGGATCCGCGCTGGCGTCGCCGACCATCAGCGGCGCGTTGTGCTCGGCGACCCAGCCCGTCAGGCCTGCGCCGACGGGGACGCGGAGCACCTCCGCGGACGGATGCTCGGTGCCCATGAACGTGCCGCGAAACGAAATCGGCTCGCACCACCCGGCCTCGTGGTCGACGCGGTAGACCCGGATCGTGTCGTGGGCGATGAGCCCGCCGATCTCGGCGACGATGGCGCGGCCGATGCCGGATGCGTCCTGGATCCGATTCAGCCGCAGGCCGAGGTCCTGGATGGCGCGCAGACGCGCCGCGAGGTCGTGGACCGAGGCGAGCAAGCGCGAGTTGCCGACCGCGGCGGCCAGGCCGTCGCCGAGGCTTCGAGCCAGCGCGATCCGGTCGGGCGTCCAGTCGTACGGCGTGGCGTGATACAGCACGAGCAGGCCGAGCGATTCGCCGCGGAACACGACGGGGACGAAGCAGATCGTGTCGATCCCGTGCCGCTCGTAGCGCGCGCGGAGGCGCGATCGGGGCTTCATCTCGGCCGTTCGCGAGACGACGATCTCCTTGTTCAGGATCGCCCGCAGGCCGATCGCCTCGCGATCGTCGATCTGGATCGTCCGGACCCAGTCGACGATCTCGACCGGAACGTCGTGGTGGGCCGCCGAGATGAATGGCTCGGCTGCGCTCGGATCGAATCGCCACAGCCCGATCCGGTCGGCCGCAAAGAGCCCGACAGCGTCCGTGACGACTTCGTCGAAGAGCGTCTGGAGGTCGTTCGAACCCGAGATCTCAGCGGCGATCCGGCGCAGCGCGGTCGAACCCGCGTCGCCGGTGGCACTCGGTCGAGCGGCGGGGGCGGCGTCGCTCGATCCGGCGGCCGGCGGCCGAGCCCCTGCTCGAGACCGCCGTTTGAGGTCTCGGACCGGGTCGCGATGATGGCCGTTCGTTCGTGCGCTGCCGGTCTGCCGATCGATCGGGCGGACAGCGTCCGTCCGTCGCCGGTGCCGGGGCGCACCTGCAGGCGGTTGCACGAACGCAACCCTACGTGCGTGAACCGGGAGCGACGATAGGACGGCAGTACCGGGCCCGCACGCCAAGCGGGTCCCGCCCTCCCGGCCCGACGTTACCGCTACAGCCCCTCGAGCGCGGCGATGGACGGCAGAACGACGTCCGCGAGCTGCGCCAGCTCGTCGCGCCGCCCGACGCCGGAGAGCACGCCGATCACGAGCCCCGCCCCGGCCGCCCGGCCCATCCGCAGGTCGCTTGGGGAGTCGCCGACGACGGCCGTCACCGGCGGCCCGACTCCGAGCTGCGCGCAGAGGTGGAGGACCATGTCCGGCTCGGGCTTCACCGGGATCCCGTCATCGGCACAGACAAGCGCGTCCACGCGCGGGCCAAGTCCGAGCGCCGCGATGGTTTCGAGAGTCGGCGCTCGATCGTCCGTCGTGGCGATGGCGATCCGTCGGCCGCGACCGGTCGGCCCGCCGGTGCGCAACCCGTCGAGCAAGGTTGAAAGATCCGCAAGCGGGCGTGCCAGCGACACGGGATCCGGCGCCCGCCACGCCACCGCCACCGCCCGTTCCGCCTCTGCCGCGGGGACTCCCGCCGCCTCGACGATCCCAACGGTCACCTCGCGGATCCGCGGCATCGGCGTCGCTGCAAGCAGGCCGTGCGCGAGCGTCCGCTTCGTCCTCGCGTTCACGCCATAGCGTTCGAGCAGGCTCGCGGAGATCGCGCGTCCGGTCTCACGCTCGAGATCGCGACCCAGCTGGAGGGCCCACTCGCCCCACATCCCGTGGAAGTCGATGAGCGTGCCGTCCTTGTCGAAGACGATCAGCTCGATCGCTGCCAGGCGGGCGGCAAGATCGACGGGTCCGGCTGCGCGGGAGCGGCCCGTCACGCCTCCGGGGGGTCGGACGAGCCGGGCGTCGCGGACTGGCCGAGGGGCAGACAGGCTTCCCGCGGAAAGGAGACGGTGACGTTCTCGCCGATCGCGGGCGGCTTGAGGTGCGGCTCGTTGAAGGTGTCGACGTGGAGGGTCGGAGCGCCGTCGCCGGGCAGACGGACGCGGACGCGCACGACCGAGCCGAGGAACGCAACGTCATCCACGGCGGCACGCAGCTGGTTCTGGCCGACGGTGTCGCGGAACGACAGGCCCTCCGGCCGCAGCGCCACGGTGACTGAGCCATCAGGTTCTGTCGGTGTGACCGGGCTCGCGGCGGTGACCTCCTGGCCCGCGATCGAGACGCGGCCTGCCGGGCCGTCGACGACGCCGGCGGACACGAGATTGAGCGTGCCGACGAACGAGGCCACGAAGCGGGTCGCCGGGAAGTTGTAGATCTCGAACGGCGAGCCGACCTGCTCCATCCGGCCCTCGCTCATGACGACGACCCGGTCCGAGAGCGACAGCGCCTCCTCCTGGTCGTGGGTCACATACACCGTCGTGATCCCGAGCTGGCGCTGGATCGCCCGGATCTCGGCCCGCAGCGCGATCCGGATCTTGGCGTCGAGCGCGGAGAGTGGCTCGTCGAGGAGAAGGACCCGCGGCTCGATCGCGAGCGCCCGGGCCAGCGCCACCCGCTGCTGCTGGCCGCCGGAGAGCTGGTACGGGTAGCGACTGCCGCGACCCTCGAGGTGGATGAGCTCCAGCATCTCGTCGACGCGTTTCGAGATCTCGGCCCTGCCCTTGCCGCGGACCTTCATACCGAACCCGATGTTGCCGGCGACGGTCATGTTCGGGAACAGGGCGTAGCTCTGGAAGACCATGCCGACGTTGCGCCGGTTCGGCGGGAGGTTCGTGATGTCGCTGCCTTCGACCGTGATTGCGCCCGATGTCGGCCTCTCGAAGCCCGCGATCATCCGCAGGGTCGTCGTCTTGCCGCAGCCCGACGGGCCGAGGAAGGACACGAACTCGCCGCGGTCGATCGCCAGGTTGAAGTCGATGACCGCGGCGGTTCCGGCGAACTGCTTCTGGACGTTCGTGAGCTCGAGGAAGGCCATCGTCGTCTCCTAGCGTGCGCCGCCGACCTGGACGCGCGTCCGCGCGCCCCGTCCGACGATGGCAATGAGGATCATCGCGAGCCACGTCAGCAGGAAGCTGATGAGTGCGACGGCCGCGGGTTCGAACGGCGCGCTCCGCCCGAGGTCCGACAGGAACGGCCCGAAGGCTGGCCGGGCCAGGAACGTCGCGATCGTGTACTCGCCGATGACGATCGCGAGCGTCAGGAACGCACCGGCGAGGAGCGCCGCCCGGATGTTCGGAAGGATGACCTGGATGAGAATGCGGCCCCAGCCGGCGCCCATGCTCTGCGCGGCTTCCGTCAGCGTCCGAACGTCGATCGCCGCGAGGCCGGTGTCCACGGCCCGGTACATGTACGGGAACGACAGGACGACGTACGCGCCGATGAGCACTGCCGTGCTGCCGAGATCGGTCGCGACGAGCTGGATCGGCTTCGCGCTGTAGATCCGGAGGAGCCCGAAGACCAGCACGACGGCGGGGATGATGAACGGCAGCAAGGTCACGAACTCGACGACGCTGCGAAGCCGCGGAAGGCGCAGCCGGACCCAGAACGCGGTCGGCAGGATGATCGAGATGGAGAGCACGATCGTGATCACGCCGACGACGAATGAGTACGCGAGTGCGCTGAAGAACTTCGGGTCCTTCAAGGCGGTCTGATAGGCGAGCAGGTGATTGGGCTTTGGCCGCAGGGAGTACTCGAGCGTCGCGACGAGCGGCAGGAAGAAGTACAGGACCGAGGCGATCAGGATCAGCCAGGCGACGAGCGAGCCCCGCGCAGGGCGGCTATCGGGCGCTGGCTTCAGCCTGAGCCACGACCGCATGATCCCAATCGGGCTGAACGGGCCGGGCGAAGAGCCGGCACTCATGACCTGAGCCACCGTTCAGAGCGGCGCTGGAAGAACGTATAGATCCCGATCGAGACCGACATGATCACGATCATGCCCATCGACATCGCGTACGCGAGGTTCTGGTTGTGGAAGACGTCGCCGCTGATCTGGCGGCCGATGGCGAGCGTCGCGAGCTCGAGCTGGCCGCCGGTCAGCTGGTAGGCCGTGGCCTGGGCGCCGAAGGCGTTGCCGAACAGCAGGATGACGGTGCCGAGGATGGACGGCGTCAGGATCGGGAACGCGACCTGGCGCCAGTACTGGCTCGTCGTCGCACCGAGGTTCGCCGCGGCCTCGCGCCACTCACGCCGGAGCCCGTCGATGGCTGGCGCGATGATCAGGACCATCAGCGGGAACTGGAAGTAGAGGTACACGATCTCGAGCCCGAGCTTCGAGTAGAGGTTGAAGCCAAGGTCCGTGCGCATTGTGATCCCGAAGCGCTCGAGCAGGAACTTCGTGATCAGGCCCTGGGCGCCGATCGTGAAGATGAACGCCAGGGCCAGCGGGATCCCGGCGAAGTTCGAGGCAACGCCGGAGAAGGTCATCACCGCTGAGCGGATCCAGCCCGGCAGCCGGCCCATGATCACCGCCCACGCGAGCAGGAATCCGAAGAAGCCGCCCATGATCGCGGTGACCGCGCTGATCTCGATGCTGTTCCGGAACGCCGTCGGGATCGTCAGCGTTCCCAGGTCGAGGTAGTTCTTGAGCGTCCACGCGCCCTTCGTGTCCTGAAAGCTGCCAACGACGAGGAATGCCACCGGCGCGAGCAGGAAGGCCGTCGAGATGACGAAGAACGGAACGACGCCGACCCACGCGAACGTGGGTCGGCGTCGAGCTCCAGCCGCGATCGTGGTCACGATCGTGGCGTTCTGAACCGATTCAGAGCGTCAGGCGGTTACTTGACGACCGCTCCGACGACCGTTGTCCACTGGGTCGTGATGAGCTCCTTCGCCGCGGCCAGCTGGTCGAGGCTCGGGAAGACGGCGCCTTCCACGTCGGGCAGCTTGTCGAGCTGCTCCTGCGGCACGGCATTGGTCTCGACGAGGTTCGGGTAGCGGATGGGGTGGCAGTAGCCCTTCAGCCAGAGGTTCTGGCCCTCGTCCGAGTACAGGAACTCCATCCACAGCTTGGCGGCGTACGGGTGCGGCGCGTAGGCGCTGATCGCCTGCACGTAGACGCCCGCGAACCGGCCGTTCTTCGGGACAACGACGTCGATCTCGTCGCCACCGGCCGCGGCCGTCGCGTCGCGGTTCGCGAGCGCGTTGTACGTCCAGCGGATCGTGACAGGAGTCTCGCCGCCGGCGACGGTCGCCGAACCGGCGATGACGGGCAGGAAGTTGCCCTTGTCGTTGAGCTGCTTGAAGAACTCGAGGCCGGGCATCGCGTCGTCCAGCGACCCGCCGTTGGCGAGCGCCGAGGCGAAGACCGCCTGGATCGCCTGGTTCGACGCCAGCGGGTCGCCGGGCAGGGCGACCTGCGCCGCGTACTTCGGATCGAGGAGGTCGCTCCAGTCTTCCGGGGTCTCCGGCTGGACCGCGTGATTGACCTCGAACGACAGAACGCCGTAGTAGTCGCCGTACCAATAGCCTTCGGCGTCTTTGGCGTCGTCGGGGATCGTGTCCCACGTCGCGACCTTGTACGGCTGGATCAGGCCTTCGGCCTTGGCGTCGGGGCCGAACGACAGCCCGACATCGATGACATCCGGCGCCTGCGGGCCCGGGTTGTCCTTGTTGGCCTTGATCGCCTCGACCTCGTCGCCGGAGCCGGCGAGCGGGGCCAGCTCGTTGACTGCGATGCTGTACTTGGACTTGAACGTGTCGATGACTTCGCCGTAGTTGCACCAGTCGTGCGGCAGGGCGATCGTCGTGAGATTGCCCTCTTCCTGCGCGGCTGCCACAAGGGCCTCCATCGGATCGGCGCTCGGTTCGCTCGATGCTGCGGTGCTCGGCTCGGTTGACGGGGCCGTCGAGGTCCCACCGCCGCATGCACCCGCCACGATTGCGAAGACCGCCAGCAGCGCGAGCAGTCGCGCGCTCGGATTCTTCGTGGACAACACTGCCTCCTCCTAGGGTGGTCGACCGTCATCCTCGTCCCCTGGTGAGGATGGGTCGCCGAAAGACCCTGCGAGGATACTGGTAACCGGTCATGAGCGGAAGCGAGTAAACACCTACTAAACGCTGGAGGACCGCCATCCCCGAGATGGGCGGTCCTCCGTTCGGGTGCGAACGCGCTCAGGCCACGGCTACGGCAGCCAGGCCTTCCACTTCGATTCGTTGGCAGGGTCCTTGATCCACTTCTCCGCGGCCTTTGCGGCCGCATCCGCGTCGCCGGCGAAGTCGATCGTGATGTACTTCGCGACCAGGTTCTGATCCGCACCCGTCCACTGGAAGTTCGTGACGAGCTTGTAGGCATCACCGCCGGTGTCGGCGAACTTCTTGCTGACGATCTTGTTGAGATCGTTGTACGGCGCGTAGTCGCAGGGGATGTTGTTCGGGTCGGCGTCGCAGCCCTCGGTCCACTCCGGCAGCAGGATGTGGACGAGCGGCACCTCGGCGAGGAACCACTGCGGCTCGTAGAAGTAGCCGATGAGCGGCGTCTTGTTCGTCTCGGCGGCGCGGAAGCTCTCGATGAGCGCGGCCTCGCTGCCGGCGTAGACGACCTTGTAGTTCAGATCCAGGCCCTTGATGATCGCCTCGTCGTTGGTGACGAAGGACGGGTCGCCGTCGAGCAGCTGACCCAGGTCACCCGACTCGGACGTCTTGAAGAGATCGGCGTACTTGTTGAGGTTGTTCCAGTCCGTGATGTCCGGGTACTCCGTGACCATCCACGGCGGCACGTACCAACCGATGATCCCGTCGACGCCCGTGCTGCCGGCATCGACGGCGACCTTCTCGTCCGTGATGTACTTCTGGGCGAGGTCGGCGTGACCCCAGTTCTCGATGATCACGTCGACGGTGCCGCTCTCGAAGCCCTCCCACGAGATCTGCTCGGTGAGCGGGAGCTTCTCGACCTTGTAGCCGAGCTCCTTCTCGAGCAGGTAGGCGACGACGGCCGCGTCGGCCTCGTACCCGACCCACGGGTTGATCGCGATCTTGACCGTGCCCTTCTGGGCCGCGCCGCCACCACAGGCGGCGAGGATGAGGGCGACGACGGCGGTGCCCGCCGCAAGCTTCATGCGCATGCGCTGACCTCCTCCATGCTTGGCCACAGGGTAATGCGTCGCATCCAGGTCGCGACGCACCCCGGTGGCGTTTCGTGCGCTCCTAGACGGGTGCCTTGGCCAGGCGTGTCGCCGGGCGGCTACCGGCGCCCTGCGTGATCCGGTCGAGCATGATCCCGAGCAGGACGATCGCGATACCGGCCGCGAGCCCTTCGCCGAAGTCGCTCCGCTGCGCGAAGCCCGCCACGACGTCGTAGCCGAGCGCGCCGGCGCCGACGAGGCCGCCGACGACGACCATGCCGAGGACCATGACGATGCCCTGGTTCGCGGCAAGGAGCAGCGCCGGCCGTGCGACCGGAAGCTGGACCTTCCACAGCAGCTGTGAGCGACTCGCCCCTGACGAGCGGGCTGCCTCGACGATCGTCGGCGGGACCATCCGGATGCCCTGCTCCACGAGCCGGATCACCGGTGGCACCGCGAAGATGACCGCAGCGACGATGGCCGTGAAGCGGCTCGCCTGGAACAGCGCGACGGCCGGAATGAGATAGACGAACGAGGGCATCGTCTGGGCGGCGTCCAGGAACGGCCGCATGACCGACGATGCTCGGTCATTCCGGGCCGCGACGATCCCGAGCGAACCGCCGATGAGCAGCGTGATCGCCGTCGCAGCGACGACCGTCGTGAGCGTCTGCATGCCGTGCTCCCACAGGGCAAGCGCCGCGACAAGCACCAGGCACACGGTGGCGGTGATCGCGGCTCGGAGCCCGCTGATGATCCAGGCGAGCCCGAATGTCGCCCCGACCACGAGCCACCACGGCGCGGTCGTGAGGATGTATTCAACCGGGTTCAGGACGCCATAGGAGACGGCGTTCTTGACCGCGCTCGTGATCAGCACGAGGTTGACCTTGATCCAGCCCGTGATCGCGTTCACCGGCCCGCGGAACGAGAACTCGACCGCGTCCGGGAACGTTTGGGCCGCCGCGCTCATGAGGCCGACGACGACCAGGCCGACGACGACGGCAATGGCGGCGATCGCCGCCCGGCGTCCGAACGCGAACGCCGGCAGCGGCCCGAAGCGCGCCACTGAGGCGTCGGCGAGGTTCCGCGGGTCGAGCCGCCGGCTCGCGGAATCCGTGAGCCGGTCGAGGACGATGGCCAGGATGACGATCGCGAGCCCGGCATCGAAGGCGGCACCCACATCGACCACCTCGAGACCGCGGAGGATGTTGCCTCCGAGGCCGGGCGCGGCGATGAGGACGGTCACGACGACCATCGAGAGCGCCAGCATGATCGTCTGGTTGATCGCGAGGCCGAGCGCCCGAGCGGCGAGCGGCAGCTGGACCTTTCGCAGGAGCTGGCCGCGCGTGGCGCCAAGTGACGCCGCCGCCTCGACCGTCGCGGCGGGGACGAGGCGGATCCCGAGGGCCGTGATCCGGATCGTCGCGGGGACCGCGTAGATCATCGTCGCGATCGCGGCAGACGCCGAGCCGATGCTGAAGAACAGCGCCATCGGCGCGAGGTAGGCGAACGTCGGCATGATCTGCATCGCGTCGAGGACGGGCGAGATCGTGCGGAGGACGCGCTTGCTTCGGCCGGCGGCGACTCCGATCGGGATGCCGACGATCAGCGACAGGACGACGGCCGCGAGCGTGAGCCCGAGCGTCTGCATCGCGGGCGTCCAGAGGCCGAGGACGCCGAGCGAGAGGTAGCCGAACAGCTGCAGCAGCGCCAGGCGCCAGCCGCCGAACGCCAGGCCGAGCGCCGCGACGAGCGCAACGATGGCCGGCCAGCCGGCGCTCGTCAGCGCCCCGACGAAGAGGTCGACGAGGCCGCCGGCGACCGCCTTGATCGTTCCGACGACGATGACCAGCACCGGGTTGGCGTTGCGGTTCTCGTTGACCCAGTCGCGTACGTCGCTGAAGAACTTGAAGACCCCGGCATCCTCGTTGTGGGGCAGCAGCGATGTGCCACGGAAGATCAGGTAGCCGACCGCGAAGGCGACAGCGAGCAGGACCAGCCAGGTGCCACGTCCGAATGCCGTTCCGCCGCGGAGGCGCGCCGGGAGCGCGACTGCCGTCATGCGTCCGCCTCGCCGGGTCCGGCCACGGAGCTCAGGATCTGGGCCTGGTCGACGACGCCGAGGAGCCGGCCGTCCGCGACGACCCGGATCGGCTTCTCGGTGCTGGCCGCGACATGCAGCGCCGCACGGATGATCGTGGTCGGCGGGAACTCCGGACCGTCCTGCGGGTCGTCAGGGGTCGGGTCGCGCATGATCCAGCGCAGCGTCAGGACGTGCGACTTCGGGACGTCGCGCACGAAGTCCGTCACGTAGTCGTCGGCCGGGGCCCCGACGATCTCCTCGGGCCGGCCGGCCTGGACGATCCTGCCCGCGCGCATGATCAGGACGTGGTCGCCGAGCTTGAGCGCCTCGGCCAGGTCATGCGTGATGAAGACCATCGTCTTGCCCATCTCGCGATGGAGCCGGATGACCTCGTTCTGCATGTCTCGCCGGATCAGCGGATCGAGCGCGCTGAACGGCTCGTCGAGGAGCATGACCTCGGGGTCGACGGCGAGCGCGCGAGCGAGGCCGACCCGCTGCTGCTGGCCGCCCGACAGCTGGTCGGGGAAGCTGTCGAGGTGGGCATTCAGACCGACGAGCTCGCAGACCTCGCGGGCTCGTGCAAGCCGCTGCGCACGAGCGTCGCCGCGAATCTCGAGGCCGAACGCGACGTTGTCGATGACGCGACGATGCGGCAGCAGGCCGAAGTTCTGGAAGACCATCGCGAAGCGCCGCCGGCGCAGCTCGCGGAGCCGGGCCTCGTCGGCCTTTCGGATGTCTTCGCCGTCGAGGAGGATCTCGCCGGACGTCGGCTCAATGAGCCTCGTCAGGCAGCGCACCAACGTTGACTTCCCGCTCCCCGAGAGGCCCATGACGACGAACAGCTCGCCTGGCTGGACGTTGAAACTGACGTCGCGCACGGCGACCATCGAGCCCGTCTTCGCCCTGAGGTCGTCGTTCTCGAGGTTCGCATCCGGCGTCCCGACGACCTTGTGCTCCGCGGGTCCGAACACCTTCCACAGGTTGCGGACGGCGATCGTCGGCTGGGCCTTGCCGCCAACGGCGGGGCCAACAGCGCTCTGAGGCGCCACACCGGCCACCGGCCACCTCCTCAACCCGCTGGCGTTGATCGCGCTGAGACGCGCTTGCGGCGCCGCGAGGTAGACGGGAATACTATCCGCCCGCGCCACCCCCGGACCGCCCACTTCGAGGCGAGGACACAGGAGACCGCCGTGCCATCCGAGCGCGCGAACGTTGTCGTCATCGGTGCCGGGATCGTCGGCAACTGCATGGCCTACCACCTTGCGAAGCAGGGCTGGCGGGACATCGTGCTCGTCGAGAAGGGCACGCTCCCGAGCCCCGGCGGCTCAACCGGCCACGCCTCGAATTTCATCTTCCTGACCGACCACTCGAAGGAGATGGCGGCCTTCACGATCGACAGCGCGAACCAGTACCGCGAGCTCGGCGTGTATCTCGAGACCGGCGGCATCGAGGTCGCCCGCACGCCCGAGCGGATGGAGGAGCTCAAGCGCCGGATGGCGTCGTCGACCTCGTGGGGCGTCGAGGGCACCCGCCTCCAGACCCCGGCCGAGGTCAAGGCCCTGGTCCCGTTCATCGACGAGAGCGTCATTCTCGGCGGCTTCTACACGCCGGGTGTCGGCGTGGTTGACTCGCTCCAGGCCGGCACGCTGATGCGCCAGGCCGCGATCGACATGGGCGCGCTGACGGTCTCGGCCGGGACGGAGGTCACCGGCATCGACGTCGTCGACGGCCGCATCAAGCGCGTTCGAACCGACCGCGGCGACATCGAGACCGAGACGGTCGTCATCGCCTGCGGAATCTGGAGCCCGCGCATCGCGGCGATGGCCGGGGCCTCGATCCCGCTCACCCCCGCGGTCCACCAGATGATCGACATCGGGCCGGTGCCGATGTTCGCGAATGCTCGCAGCGAGGTCGACTATCCGATCGTTCGGGACATGGACACGAACATGTACGAGCGACAGCACGGCAACGGCTTCGAGATCGGCTCGTATGCCCACCGGGCGATCCTCATGGATCCCGACGACATCCCCTCGATCGAGGCGTCAGCGCTCTCGCCGACGATGCTGCCGTTCACGAAGGAGGACTTCGATCCGCAGCTCGAGGACGCCCTGGAGCTGTTCCCGGAGATCGTCGGCGACGAGACGGTCGGCGTGAAGCTCGCGATCAACGGCCTCCTGTCGCTGACCCCGGACGGCAACCCGATCATCGGCGAGTGCCCCGAGGTCAAGGGCCTCTGGAGCGTCGCGGCGATCTGGATCAAGGAGGCGCCCGGGATCGCGAAGTGCGTCGCCGAGTGGATGACCCACGGCACGCCCGAGATCGACCCGCACGGCTCCGACGTCGCGCGCTTCTACGAGCACCACAAGACCTGGCAGCACATCCGGGCGCGGACAACCGAGGGCTACAACAAGACCTACGGCATCGTCCACCCGAGCGAGCAGTGGGCCTCGAACCGCGACGTCCGGCTCTCGCCGTTCAACGCGCGGCAGCGCGAGCTGGGCGCGGAGTTCTTCGAGGCGGCGGGCTGGGAGCGGCCGTACTGGTACGGCACGAACGAGCGGTTGCTCGGCGAGTACGGCGACCGGGTCATGCCGCGGACCGCTGAATGGGACTCGCGCTGGTGGAGCCCGATCATCAACGCCGAGCACCTCGCGATGCGCGACCGCGCCGGGATGGTCGACCTCTCGGCGTTCGTGATCTTCGACGTCACGGGGCCGGGCGCCCTGGCATACCTCGAGAAGCTCTGCGTGAACCGGGTGGACGTCGCGCCGGGGCGGACCGTGTACACACCGTTGCTCAACCCGGCGGGCGGGATCCTCGCCGACCTCACGATCATGCGGCTGGCCCACGACTCGTTCCGGGTCGTGACCGGCGGCGGCATGGGCATGCGCGACAAGAAGATCTTCACGGATGCGCTGCCCGCAGACGGCTCGGCCCAGCTCCACGACGCGACGAACCAGTGGACGACGATCGGGCTCTGGGGCCCGAAGGCACGCGACATCCTCGCGGCGGTGACGGACGCCGACGTCTCTCACGCGGCGTTCCCGTTCCTCTCGACGAAGTCGGTCGACATCAACGGCGTCCGAACGCTCGCGTCGCGGATCTCGTACGTCGGCGAGCTCGGCTGGGAGATCTACCTGCCGATCGAGCAGGGGCTTCGGGTCTGGGACGCGCTCTGGGATGCCGGCGGGCAGCACGGGTTGGTTCCCGTGGGCATCGGGACATACGCGGTCACGGCCCGGCTCGAGAAGGGTTACCGGGCCCACGGCAACGAGCTCGAGCTCGACTTCAACCTCGTCGAGGCGGGCATGGCCCGGCCGAACCTCAAGGACGCCGACTTCGTCGGCAAGGATGCGTACATCGAGCAGCGCTCGAAGCCGCCGGCCGCGGTCCTCTGCACGCTCACCGTCGACGATCCGACGTCCTCGAGCGGCGTGAAGCGCTACATGCTCGGCCGCGAGCCGATCCTGTCCCGGGACGGCCAGCCGCTCGTCGATGCGAAGGGCCGCCGGTCGTACGTGACCTCCGCCGGTTCGGGGCCGTCGGTCGGGAAGCACCTGCTGATGTCGTACCTGCCGCCCGAGCACACGAACGTTGGCGAAAAGCTGCTCGTCGAGTACTTCGGCGAGCGCTATCCGGTGACGGTCGCGGTCGCCGGGGCGACGCCGCTGTTCGACCCGGACAACGCCCGGATCCGGTCATAGCTGGTTCGCAGGGCCTTCGTATGCGCGATTTCGACCTCGGCGGGGATGTTCCTCCGAATGATGCGCATCGCCCGCATACGAAGGGCGGCAGGTAGAAGGCGTGAACATCCTCGTCTGCGTCAAGCGGGTCCCCCAGACCGGCGGTCGGATCGTTCTCACGGCCGACGGCCAGGCGATCGATACGAAGTTCCTCGGCTTCACCGTCAGCCCGCACGAGGAGTGCGGTGTCGAGGAGGCGGTCCGGATCGTCGAGGCCGGCGGTGGCTCGGTGACCGTGCTGACGCTCGGGCCGGCCGAGGCCGAGGATGTGCTCCGGGACGCGCTGGCGATCGGCGCGGAGCGGGCGGTTCTCCTCGAGACCGACGGCGCCGAATGGGATCCGGTCTCGACCGCCCACGCGATCACCGAGGCGGTTCGCGCGCAGGAGGCTTCGAACGGGCCGTTCGACCTGATCGTGTTCGGCAACGAGTCCGCCGACACCGGCGGATTCCAGGTTGGGATCCGTGTCGCGGTGGCCCTCGATCGGCCGATCGCGACGGGTCTAAAGGGCCTGACCGTCGGAACAGGCTCGGTCGTCGCGCGGCGCGAAGCGCCCGGTGGCGGCTGGGAGACCTACCAGCTGTCGCTGCCGGCCGTCGTCTCGGTGAAGGAGGGCATCAACCTCCCGCGTTACCCGTCGGTGCCCGGAAGATTGCGCGCGAAGCGCAAGGAGATCGAGCGCGTCGCGCCGGTCCGGCCGGGTGCGGGCGTGGCCGTCGGTCCATCGAAGGCCGGTCTGCGCGTCCCGGTGGAGGAGGGGGCAGCCGTCGAGATCCTCGGGCGCGGCGCCGAAGCCGCCCCCGCCGTTGTCGACATGCTGGCTCGGATCGGCGTGCTGCGATG
>DASRJS010000088.1:0-6281 GCA_035649355.1 Candidatus Polarisedimenticolia bacterium | reverse complement strand
TCCGTGCCGCCGTCTCGGACGTCAGGATCGGCGTTCGATGAACCCGATCCCCGACGCGGACGCGCGCCTCGAGGATGGCATCGAGCGCGACGAGGTCGGCGGCGGCGGACATGGCCGCGAGGATACAGGCGCCGACTCGTGTCGCGAGGCCGCGAGGCTGCGAGGCCGCGAGGCGGCGAAATTGCCACATTGCCGCCCAGTGGCAGTTAAGCGAAGTTCGGCCGCCCAAACCACCTGCCGTCGTCGCCCGCCAGCGCGCTTCGTGCAGGGATCGGACCGGCATCGCCAGTACGAACGACCCTGGCGCCTCGCGCTCGTGCATAACTGCCATGGGGCGGCAATCTGACGCAATCGGCCGCCTGGCGCGCCTCTGGGCTCGCGCCGTTGGGCGTTCGCGGCTACTTGCGTAATTGCGCAAGCGCTGACATACTTCTGGAGTGACGACCCAGACCGCTCTCGAACCGATCGACCGGCGCCGCTTTGCCGCGGTCGGCCGGGCGCTCGCCGATGAGAAGCGACTCTGCGTCCTCGAGTGCCTCGCGACGTCCGGCGAGGCCTCGGTCAGCGACCTGTCGATGCGGGTTGGCTGCCAGGTGCCGAACATGAGCCAGCACCTGTCGGTCCTCCGGAGCGCCGGGTTGGTGACCTCACGTCGGGACGGCAACACGATCTTCTATCGCCTCTCGGACCCGCGCGTCCTCGAGGCATACAAGCTCATCCAGGCGATCGCCCGCTAGGGCTCGCGGAACCCGCCCAGCGGGAGAAAGGACCGGTTCGTGGAACTCGGCCAGCATTCAGAACTGATCAAGGACGCAACGGACGCGACATTCGAGGAGCTCGTGCTCCACGCCGACAAGCCCGTCGTCGTCGACTTCTGGGCGGCGTGGTGCGGGCCGTGTCGGCTCGTCGCGCCCGAGATGGAGAAGCTCGCCGAGAAGTACGACGGATCGGTCCAGGTCGTGAAGGTCGACGTGGATGCCAACCCCGGCCTCCAGCGCGCCTTCAACATCATGAGCATCCCAACGATCGCGTTCTTCGCCCCCGGCAAGCAGCCGATGGGCGTCGTGGGCTTCCGGCCGCTCGAGCAGCTCGAGACGCAGTTCGGGCTCTCGGCGTTCGCGAAGGCCGCCGAAACGCCGTCGACGACGAACTGACCGTTCGAACCCCGCGAACTCACACGGCCCCGGCATCCGCCGGGGCCGTCTTCATATCCCGTCGGAGGCGGTTGCCCGCCGGTAGGCCGCGCCGAACCACGCTCGCAGCCGATCCTCCGCGAAGCGGTCGATCGCGCTCGGCCTGAACGCGACCCAATCCTCGCCTCGCGGCGACGGCGTGGTGTCAGGGGTGCGGCGAGCCGCCGACGCCAGCGTTCGATCGAGGTGAAACTCGGCCGTGTCGCCGTTGAGGACAACGAACGGCTGGACACCGGCCGACCAGACGGCGCCGTCGACCCCGGAATCGCCGCGCGCCCCGAGCGCGTCGCCTTCCTCGGCGAGGATCCGCAGGAGCTGACCGGCGACGCTCAACCGCCGCGCGCGGCGGTCGCGGCGCCGATCACAGCTTCGAGATCGGCGGCGTGGTTCTCGTAGTGGTCGAGCGTCTCCTCGGCGAGGTACTGACCGTTGTCCGGATGCTTGATCCAGCGCGACTCGGGCACGACCGTCAGCGTCCCGCGCAGCTCCCCCGGCTGCTCCCGGAACCGGCGCCGCAGTTCCGTGATCGGTAGCGCAGCCCATCGCGCCTGGATCTCGGCGTTGACGACGTCGCCGCCGCGGGCATCCCAGTCTGCATCCGAGCGGGCTTTCGCCGGGCTCGTCTCGCTGTTCGCGAGCTCACGCGCGACGTCCAGCGCGACCCCCTGCCATGACAGCAGGTGAGCCATGAGGTCACGGCCCGACCAGCCGTGGGCACCCTCCGGACGGAAATCGAGCTCTTCGTCGCTCAGCGAATCGAGGGCTTCGAACGGCCGCCAGGCCTCGCGTTCGAGCTCGAGGAACTCGAGTGCGTTCTCAAACATCGTTCAGGATCGTAGCCGCAGCGCTTTCCTCCGGAATGTTCACCCTGGCGACCTTATGGAGGCAGTCAACGCTGGCTCGCGACGCAAGTCGAGCGATTCGTGCACGAGGCGGGTGGCGGCATCAGCCAATCGGGGCACGCCAGAGCCGATTCAGGCGCGCGATCGTCCATAAGGGTCGCCCACGAGACATTCCGGAGGATCCCGCGCGCCGGGCCGGCGAGGTAGTGGCCCGATGGGTCAGACCGCGACGGGTTCGCGGTATTCGCCGAAGACGCCGCGGAGCACGTTGCACTGTTCGCCAAGGGTCGCGTACGCCTCGGCGCAGCGGATGAAATGCGGCATGAGGTTTGTCTCGCTCGTGCCGGGCCGTGAGGCGGCCTCACGCAGGCCGGCAAGCGCCATCTCGACTGCCGCGGCGTCGCGATCACGACGCGTCCGGTCGAGCCGCGCCATCTGGCGTTCGAAGGAGCCTTTAGGCACATCGAGCACCGGCACGGTCGTGACCTCGGACTCGTCGACGTAGCCGTTGACGCCGACGATTACGCGCTCGTTCGAGTCCAGCTCCCGCTGAAAGCGGTACGCGGCATCGGCGATCTCGCGCATCGGATAGCCCTCGCGGATCGCGGCGACCATGCCGCCGCGGCGGTCGATCTCGTCGAGATAGCGCCAGACGCCGCGCTCCACTTCGTTCGTCAGCGCCTCGACGTACCAGGAGCCGCCGAGCGGATCGACGGTCGACGTGACGCCCGTCTCCTCGGCGATGACCTGCTGCTGGCGGAGGGCGAGGAGCGCGGCTTCGGCCGTGGGGACGGCCAGCGCCTCGTCGTAGGCATCCGTGTGAAGGGACTGCGAACCGCCGAGGACCGCGGCAAGCGCCTGGACGGCGACCCGCGTCAGGTTGTTCAGCGGCTGCTGCGGCGTCAGCGAGACGCCCGCGGTCTGGGTATGGAAGCGCATCCACGTGGAGCGTTCGTTCTCGGCCCGGTAGCGCTCTGACATCAGCTTCCACCAGATCCGCCGCGCGGCCCGGAACTTCGCGATCTCCTCGAAGAAGTCGGAATGCGAGTTGAAGAAGAAGCTGAGGCGCGGTGCGAAGTCGTCGACCCGCAGCCCGCGCTCCAGCGCCGCTTCGACGTACGCCATCCCGTCCGCGATCGTGAACGCGAGCTCCTGGACCGCGGTCGAGCCGGCCTCGCGGATGTGATAGCCGCTGATCGAGATCGTGTTCCAGCGCGGCATCTCGCGCGTCCCGAATTCGATGGTGTCCGTCACGAGCCGCATCGACGGCTCCGGCGGGAAGAGGAACTCCTTCTGGGCGACGAACTCCTTGAGGATGTCGTTCTGGGTCGTGCCCTCGAGGGCTGACCGGGGCACGCCGGCCTTCTCGGCGGCGACGATGTACATCGCCCAGATCGGCGCCGCCGGCGAGTTGATCGTCATCGAGGTCGAGACGCGGTCCAACGGGAGGCCCGCGAGCAGGACCTCCATGTCGGCCAGCGACGAGACCGCGACGCCGCACGTCCCGAACTCGCCCTCGGCCTCGGGGTCGTCCGTGTCGTAGCCATACAAGGTCGGCATGTCGTAAGCGATCGAGAGGCCCGTCTGGCCGGCGGCGAGCAGCTGCCGAAACCGTCCGTTCGTGTCCTCGGCCGCGCCGAAGCCCGCGAACATCCGCATCGTCCAGAGTCGGCTCCGGTAGCCCGATGGGTGGATGCCTCGCGTGAACGGCGGCTCGCCCGGAACGCCGACGTCACGCGCGGGGTCGAAGTCGTCCCAGCGGCCGGCGGCGAGCGGATCGCCGTGATGGTCGACGGCGGTGGGGCCACCCGGCCCGGCCTCGGCGCCATCCCACGACCAGGGTCCGTACAGCGGCTCGACGTCGATGTCGCCGAGCGTGACGCTGCGGGCCTTTCGCTCCGGCGCCCGCGCGATCGCGGGTTCGAAGCGCTCGACGCGCCAGCGCGCGTGCCGAGCCTGCCAGTCGTCTCGTTCGGTCATCGAGGCGACGATACCGCGGCCGCGAGCGCCCGGTCTACGAGCGCATCGTGGTCGGCGCGGACGGCCGTGGGGCTGACCTGGGTGGCGACGAGCACGTCGCGGACCCGATCGCCATCCTGCCAGACGACGATCGTCTGCAGCGACAGGTCGTTCAGGACATCGAGGCGGTACACCTCGCCGATGGACTCGATCGTCGGGCGCGTCACGGTGACGTCGCTCGTCCGCCGACCGGTGCGCGCGCCGATTTCGTAAAACTCCTCGATCCACGCGGCCGGGAGCGTCGCGTCAGGGATCGCTTCGATCGCCATCGTCACCGCCGTGCCACTGCCGAAGTCCCACGTGACACCCGCGTACTGGAGTGCGCTGACGCCATGCTCGACGAGCGAGCCGAGGTTCTCTGGCTTGCAGTTCCGGCCCGAGCTCGTCGGCGCAGCCTGGCCATCGAAGGTCGTCGGCAAGAGAGCTTCGAGCTCCGGCTCGGTGTTTCTCAGGAATCCATCGGTGCAGGCGTGGAGCGCAAACGACGGCGTCGGGTTGCAGCCCAGGACCGCGAGCGCCATGACGATGACAACGACCGCGACAGCACGAATTTGGTGCGGTCCGGAGATCACGATGCGAGCGTAAACGCGTTCGCGCGATGGTGCCCGAGCACCGCTCGCGGGTGCAACAGAGCACCGGTACGGAGGTCCCGCGACGGTGCCTTTGACCAACGGACCATCGACCCCGGTCGATTCGGGACGGTCGTGCCATACCCAGCCTCGAAGGCGCAGCGTAGATTTCTGGGCATCGAGACGCGACTACCGGGGGCACCTGGGGCGTCGGCCACGGACCAGCGAACGGTCCTTCGATACCGAGGACGGTCGGTATCAAGGATCCCGGGCACAGGTCACGAACCGAGTAACCATGATCCATCGGCCCCAAGGCCGGACGAACGTCTCGGTGGACTTATCTGACGATCATCTCGATCGCCTCCCGATTATCGGGGGGCGATCTTCGATTCTCGGCCCGGGTTACGGGCGGGGCGGGACCGCGGATCGGCCGGGCGCCGGCCGGACGGGTTCGGGCCGCACGCGGCGGACGATGCCGCGGGCATCGAGATCGGCCTGGACGGCACGTGCGGCGGCGACGAGCTCGGGGTCGCGCGCGATCGTGCGGGTGAGCCAGTCGATGTAGCTGGGCTCGAACGCGGCAATCTGGCCCAGCGTGTGGCCGTGGAACTTGCCGAACTCGAGGACGAGCTCCTCGGCGATCTCCAGCGGCGGCAGCGGCGGCGTCCGGAAGTTCCGCATCCTGGCCCGGTGGAGCGGCCCATTCGGGTCCGACGCGCGTGGTGGCTCACGGTCGAAGCGCTCGACAACCGGCGGAGGCGGCACGTCGTGATAGGCGCGCGGGCCGGTCGTCGCGTTGCGCGGCGTGAACGTCGACGACATGTCGACGCGCCCGGTGACCGGCTTCGTCGGTCGCGCCTTCGGCGGGCCGCCCGTCCGACGGCTCGTGCCCGCGGCGGCGCTGAACGTGCCGTTCGGACGGAGCGCCTCGTAGGCGGCGTTGATCTCGGCCATCTGGCGCGTCGCGACCCGGACGGCGACCGGGTCCGCCGAGGCCAGGTCCGGATGATGCTGCCGCGCCAGCCGTCGCCACGCGCCCTTGATCGCCGTCGCTGAGGCTCCGGGGCTGAGCCCGAGGACGGCGTGCGGGTCGCGCTTCGGCATCCCCCGAGTGTACGGCCGCGTTCCGGCACCGCGAAAGCCGCCACATTTGACCACCCGTTTGACAGCCCGCTGGAGATCGCGTCCCCTTTCGGTGTGCCCAACCTTCGAAGCGCCCGCAGGCGCGCCGTGGCCGCGGCGCTTGCGACCGCGCCGTTTGCGTTTGCGTGGCGGTTCGCCCGCGTCTATCGCGTGCGCGCCGGATTTCCGCGCCGCCACATCCCGACGCATGATCCGGCGGCCCTCGGCCTGGCGTTCGAAACGGTCGAGGTGCCGTCCGGCGAGCTGCGGCTGCCCGCGTGGTGGATCCCGGCCAGCGACGGCGCCGCGGGCCCGGCGGTCGTGCTCGTTCACGGCTGGGAATCGGCCCGCGATCGGACGCTGCCGATGGCCTGGTTCCTCCAGGCTGCAGGCTTCCACGTCCTGACCTTCGACGTTCGCGGCCATGGCCTGAACGAGCCCGAGACGTTGCCGATGAGCGCCGGCGAATTCGGCAGCGACGCGCTGGCGGCGTTCCGAGCCGTCATCGAACGACCGGAGGTCACAAGCGCGGCCAT
>DASRJS010000087.1:0-9325 GCA_035649355.1 Candidatus Polarisedimenticolia bacterium | reverse complement strand
GAGCCAGTGGGCCGTGTCGGCCGCCGAGGCCATGAGCGAGCCGGCCGGGCCGGAGGCCGTCGTGATCGCGGTGAACGGCCGGACATCGGTGCCGTCCGTGATGTCGATCGGGATCGCGGTCGCGATCGTCGAGTCGAAGCGGTAGGCGATCGCCGGCGTCGACGACGGCGCGTCGACGCCCTGGTACGTCGCCGTGGTCAGGCCGAGCGGCTCGATCCAGCGCTCGTGCAGGAGCGTGGCAATCGGTGTCCCGGTGATGCGTTCGACGATGAGCCCGAGCAGCACATAGTTCGTGTTGCTGTAGTAGAACCCGACGCCGGGCGCCGCGATCGGCTTGCCGACGTACTTCAGGGCCCGCGCGAGCGACCAGTGCTCGGTCGGCGCGGCGGTGACGGCCTTGTCGAGGGCGGACGTCGTCAGGTGGTCGCGCAGCCCGCTCGTATGGTCGAGCAGCTCGCGGACGGTGATCCGCGGATCGATCGAGCGGCTGCCCAGCTTCACGTCGGGCAGGAGGCGCGCCACCGAATCGCCGAGGTGGAGGCTGCCGTCCTCGACGAGGCCCATGACGACGCCGGCAACGAACGGCTTGCTGATCGATGCCAGGGCGAACGGCGTCTCCGGCGCGACCAGGACGCCGCCGTTGACGTCGGCGTATCCGGCGACGCCGGTCCATGTCGTCCCGTCGGGAAAGCGCACGGCCACCGAGACGCCGGGCAGGCCGAATTCGCGGCGCGCCGTGTCGACGACGCGCTGCAGGGTCGCGGCGAGGCCCGGTCGGTCGGCGGTGAGGAAGCGCGCGGCAACCGTCGCGTCCATCCGTCCGGCGACGGGCATCGGCAGCGCGGTCGCGGCGAGCAGCGCGAGGAGCGGGACGAGGCCGACGAGGCCGAAACGGCTCCGCCACGGCAGGAACGAGCCCACGATGCGACGATACCCCGGCGCCGCGTCGCGGCGATCGGGGCGTTCGTTCTTGAGCTGGAGGGTCGATTGGTCCAGGCACGAAGCGCAGCAGGGCTGCTCGCGGGGGTCGGCCTGCTGGCCGACGGGCCGGTGGTCTGGGGCCGGCCGGTGCCGGCTCGAGGGCCCGGCGTCTACATCGTGGAGCTGCCGGCGCCGCTTCCGAAAGCACCGATCGAGGTGACCAGGGTCGGCAAATGGATCGAGCGCGTCGAGACGCTCCTGCTCGACGGGGAGCGGCCGACGTCGAAGGCGCTCGTCGCCCGGATGGCCTCGTTCTGGCTGCCGGACGAGACGGTCCTGTATGTCGGCGTTTCGACGACGTCGATCAACGGCCGCGTCGCCGGCTACTACCAGACGCCGCTCGGCGATCGACGTCCGCATGCCAATGGCCACTGGCTCAAGACGTTCCAGTCGCTCGAGATGCTGCGGGTCTGGTGGGCCGAAACCTCGGCGCCCGAGGAATACGAGGACGCGATCCTGAGCGCTTTCGCCGAAGGCATCGACCCGGCGACCCGCGCCACATTGCCGGACCCGTCGATCGTCCTGCCGTTCGCGAACCTCCAGACGGCGACCGGCGAGCGGAGGAAGCACGGCATCACGGGCGCGGCCCTGCCCGACCCAAACGCCGGTGTCGTCCAACCGGCGCGGCGCGTCAGGGAGGTTGCCGCGGGCGACGCTGACGGGACGTCGCGCGAGGTCAAGGGAACGGGCACGCTCCGGAAGCCGCGGGCCGTGGCGGGACGGCCGGCGACGCCACGGCGGGCGCCGGCCCGGTCGGCGGCCGCAAGCGCCGCCGCGGTGGCCGCGGAACAGCGAGCCGCCAGCGACATGGTCGACATGTCGCCGGAGGCGCTGGACAAGATGAAGGCGGACGTCGCCGCTCTCCAGGGCAAGCGGCCCGAGATCGTCGCCCGGATCAAGTCGGCGCGCGAGCTCGGTGACCTCAAGGAGAACGCCGAATACCACGCCGCGCGCGAGGAGCAGGGGTTCCTCGAGGGTCGAATCCAGCTCCTCGAGGACCGAATTCGGAAGGCTCGGATCATCGAGACGCCGGCGGCCGATTCGGGCCCGCGCGTCCGCCTCGGCTCGACGGTTGTCCTCGAGCACGACGGCGAGACGATCACCTACACCGTCGTCGGCTCGTCCGAATCAGATCCGCCGAAGGGCAAGATCTCGGCGAGCTCACCGGTTGGCGCGGCGTTGCTCGGCCGCGACATCGGCGACGAGGTGGAGGTTCGTACCCCGCGAGGACAGGCTCGCTACCGGATCGTCAGCCTGGGCTGAAGCAGGCGATCAGGTTCGACCGCGGCGACCCGCGAAGCCAAGGCCGAGGACGACGAGACCGAGGACGATCAGGCCGACCGCGAACGCGTTCTCGAAGCCAAGGAAGCGATTGCCGCTGAGCCCGAGGATGCCCTCGAAGAAGAAGCCGAAGCCGAGGAACAGCCCGAGCCCGGTCAGCAGGACCGGCACGCCTGCGCGCAGCGAGTCGCGCTCGCCGGCCAGGAGGCCGTACACGACGAGCCCGACGCCGACGCCACCCGGGGCAACGAGCGCCCAGGCGTAGGCCCAGGTCTGGTAGGCCTGCGTCGCGTTCTGGAACGCGAGGACGAGCCCGGTCATCGTGACGATGCCACCGGGGATCGCGAGCCCGATGCCCGGCCGCCCGCCGACGAACAGGCTGCCGGCAAGCAGCAGGACCCCCGGGACGATGACGAAAAGCGGCCAGCCGATCGCGACGATGTCGACGTCGAGCTGGCGGCCGAAGATCGCGAGCAGGCCAACGACGACGAGGATGACCCCGAGGACGATGCTGCCGCGGCGCCCGCCATCGGCCATTCCGAGCATGGCGCTAGGATGGACCATCCGCGCGCCCGACGCGAACCGGCGGCCAGCCGGAAGCCCTCCCCCAGCGATGGGAGCCCGACCCCGCCGTGCTCGAAGTCGTCGACCTCACGAAGCACTACGGCAGCGTCACGGCCCTCGACGGGGCGACGTTCAGCGCCGCGCCGGGCCGGATCGTCGGCTTCCTGGGCCCGAACGGCGCAGGCAAGACGACCGCGATGCGCTGCGTCTTCGGGCTCGTCCAGCCGGAGCGCGGCGAGACGCGCTGGCAGGGCAAGCCGATCGACCGGAGCGCCCGGCTCACGTTCGGGTACATGCCCGAGCAACGTGGGCTCTACCCGCGGATGAAGGTCGCCGACCAGGTCGCGTACTTCGCGCAGCACCACGGGCTGAGCCGCACGGTGGCCCGGGCCGCCACTGCGACGTGGCTCGAGCGGCTCGGCATCGCGGATCGCGCGGCGAGTCGCAGCGAGACGCTCTCGCACGGCAACCAGCAGCGCATCCAGCTCGCGGTCGCGCTCGCGCACGATCCGGCGCTGCTCGTGCTCGATGAGCCGTTCTCCGGCCTCGACCCGATCGGCATCGCGACGATGACCGAGATCCTCCAGGAGCGCGCCGCGGCGGGGGTCGGCGTCCTGTTCTCGTCCCACCAGCTCGACCTCGTCGAGGACGTCTGCCAGGACGTCGTGATCATCGCCCACGGCCGGATCGTCGCCGCTGGTGAGATCGAAGCCTTGAAGGCCGCGAGCGGCCGGCGCGAGCTCGAGGTGGAGGTCGCCGGTGCCGATGGCGCGTGGCTGGACGGCCGGCCCGGCGTGTCGATCGTCGAACGGAGCGGCAATCGCGTGAAGGCCCTCGTCAGCGATGGCGCGGAGCTGGGTGACCTCCTCGCGGCGGCCTCGAAGGCCGGCGAGGTGCGGCGGTTCGCCTATGGGCCGCCGCGTCTGTCCGAGCTGTTCATGGAGGCGGTGGAAGGGTGAACCCGCTGCGCGTGATCTGGCTCGTGGGCCTGCGCGAGCTCCTCGAGCGCGGCCGCAGCCGCGCGTTCATCCTCGGGCTCATCGCCACACAGGCGCTGATCATCGGCTCATTCTTCCTCCAGGCATTCGTCGCCGGCGAGGCGAGCAAGGTCAGCCTCGGCACCGTCGGCAGCGTCCCGTCCGACGTCCGCCTCGCGATCACGGTTGTCGCGGACAGCCTCGACGCTGACCTCGCGATCACGCCGTACTCGGATCTCGCGGCGGCCACCGAAGCGCTGCGCGACGAGAAGGTCGGCGCCGTTCTCGTCGGGCCGGACGTTTCGCCGGGCGACCAGGGTGTCGGCGAGCTCCTCGTCAAGGACCGGCCGGACGCGCGCCTGCAGACGATCGTCCAGGCGGCCTACCAGAGCCTCGGCCAGCGGCCCACGCCGGTGCCGTCACTGCACGCCCTCGAGCCGCAGTCGGCCGCCGACCAGACGGCGTTCCTGCTCGCGAACGTCGCGGTCGTCTTGCTCTTCGTGTCGATCTTCACGTTCGGCTACTGGGTCCTGACCGGTGTCGTCGAGGAGAAGCAGAGCCGGGTCGTGGAGGTCGTGCTGGCCACGGTGCGGCCGCGCGAGCTGCTCATGGGCAAGGTCCTCGGGATCGGCGTCCTCGGGCTCATCCAGCTCCTGCTCTTCGTCATCACCGGGCTCGTCGTTGCCGGCGTGACCGGCAAGCTGACGCTGCCCACGACCACCGCGCCGACCGCGCTGCTGATGCTCGCCTGGTTCGCGATCGGCTACACGCTCTACTCGACGATGTTCGCGACGCTCGGCGCGCTGGCGAACCGGGTCGAGGACGCCTCGAACGCCTCGATGCCGGTGATGTTCCCGGCGATCGCGAGCTACCTGCTCGCGCTGCTCGTCGTCACCAACGACCCGGATGGCACGATCGCGATCGTGACGACGTACGTGCCGTTCTCGGCGCCGATCGTCGTGCCGCTGCGGGCCGCCCTCGGGGCGATCGCGCCGTGGGAGATCCTGCTCTCGGCCGCGATCACCATCGCGTTCACGTACCTGCTCTTCGTCATCGGCGGCCGGGTCTACGCCGGCGCCGTGCTCGGAACAGGCGGCCAGATGAAGCTCCGCGACGCCTGGCGCCTCGCGGGGCGAGGCTAGGCCGGGGCTGAGCGCGGCTGAGGCCGGGGTAGCGCCCGACGCCGGGTGCTCGACCGGCCTGCGCGGGGCCGCTTGCGGGATCCCGTGACGCTGACAGCGACATTTTCGGGGTAACCGACCCGGTAAGCCCGCTCGACGCGGCCGCGGCAAGCGTGCATATGCACGGGTTGAACATGGGCGTCGCGTTTGGAACCTCCTAATGGCCCCGCTTGGCCAGCAAGTGCCGCTACCAGCGTCATCGCCGGGAATAGGGCGGACCGGCCCTCGGACCCCCGCGAATGGCCGCGCGCCGGCCGGGGCTAGCTCGGGGCGAGGCTCAGGCGAGCGCGGCGCACTCCGCGTAGCGGAAGCAGTCGATCGTGTGGTCGTTGACGATGCCGACGGACTGCATGAACGCGTAGCAGATCGTCGGGCCGACGAACCGGAAGCCGCGGCGCTTGAGCTCCTTCGACATCGCCTTCGACTCGTCCGTCTCCGCCGGGATCGTGCCCACCGTCGTCCACCGGTTCTGGAGTGCGGCGCCGCCGGTGAACGACCACAGCAGGTTCGACAGGGAGCCGTCGCGATCCTGGGCTTCCAGCGTGGCCCGGGCATTGCCGATCGCCGCGTCGATCTTGGAGCGGTTGCGGACGATGCCCGGATCCGCCATCAGGCGTGCGACATCGGCGTCGCCATAACGGGCGACGACCGCCGGATCGAAGCCATCGAACGCGCGCCGGTAGCCGTCGCGCTTGTTGAGGATCGTCGACCACGAGAGGCCGGCCTGGGCGCCTTCGAGCACGAGCATCTCGAACAGCCGGCCGTCGTCGCGAGCTGGCACGCCCCACTCCTCGTCGTGGTAGCGCAGGTAGGCGGGATCCGTCCAGGCGTTCCAGCCGCAGCGCAGGCGGTCGTCGGTCACTGCTCCTCCTCGAGACCCGGCTCGAAGAGCGACGGTAGACCGCCGGCATGCCAGAACACGACGCGTTTGCCCGTGAGATGTCCGCCACGGACCCGCGTTCCGAGGCCGGCCAGCGCCTTTGCCGTGTAGATCGGGTCGACGAACAGGCCCTCCGTCCGGGCGAGCTGGCGGGCCGCGATCCGCGCGGCCTCGCTAGGCTCGCCGTAACCCTCGCCCAGCTCGCCGTTGTCGAGCTCGATCTCGTCCTTCGAAACGGTGGTGCCGAGCCGTGGCCCCAGCTCCGAGAGCAGCGCCTCGATGGTCGGCCGCAGCTCGACGGCCGGGTGCGCGACAGTGAAGCCGATGACGGACGTGGCGGCGCCGCGCGACCTGAGCCCGGCCAGCAGCCCGGCCTGTGTGCCGCCGGTCGCCGTCGGCACGATGACGGCATCGAACGTCACGCCGAGCGCGTTGGCCTGGTCATCGAGCTCGAACGCCGCGTCGACCTGGCCGAGCGCGCCGGTGATGCTCGAACCGCCGGTCGGGATCTCGTACGGCTTCTTGTGGTCCGCGTTCAGGCGTTCGAGGACGCGCCGGACGAGCTCGGCCCGCTCGGAGCGGTCCGCGGTTGCGGCCCAGTGGACGGTCGCGCCAAGGAGCTTGTCGAGGCGCGGTCCAGGCCCGGTGACGCCCGGTGGGCCGGTGAGGACGACGTGGACGTCGAGCCCGGCGCGGGCACCCGCGGCCGCCGTCAACCGGCAGTGGTTCGACCAGCGCCGGCCGGAGGTGACGATCGCTTCGGCACCATCCTCGATCGCGGCGCCAACGAGGTACTCGAGGTTCCGAAGCTTGTTGCCGCCGAAGGCGACCGGCAGCAGGTCCTCGCGCTTGATCCAGATCTCGACGCCGCCGCCGAGCGCCGCTGAGAGACGTGGCAGCCGCTGCAGCGGCGACGGCCCGTCGAGGAGCGCGAACCGTGGCGCTCCGAGGAGACCCGGACTGGTCCTGGCCGACGTCACAAGGGTCCGATGGTAGCCCGGTGCTACGCTCCCGGCCGTGGCGCCGGATGTGCTCCAATCGACGATCACGAGGCGCGGGCTGCTCGTCGGAGCGGCGGCCAGCGCCGCGGCCGCGGTGATCGCGGCCTGCGCGGACGAGGTCCCAAGCCGCTCACCTGTGGCGTCCGCGAGCGCGTCTGGCGCGGCCCCGTCGGCAACCTCAAGCGCGCCGCCAGCCTCAGCGGCGCCGTCAGCTGCCCCGGCCGCGTCCGGCAGCCCGGCGCCGGCGGCCCATCGCCGCGTCCTCTACCGCGACGGGGCCCTGACCGACGCCCGCTCGGCGACGCTCCAGGTCGGCGTCAGCATCCTCGTCGACGATGGCGTCATCAGCTGGATCCGGCCGAGCGACGATGAGGGCGATCCGGGCGCCGCAGACGGCCTCGAGGTCATCGATGCCTCAGGCGCCACGTTCGTCCCGGGCATGGTCGACGGGCACAGCCACATCACGCTGCCCGGCGGCGCCCACTGGATCGACCGGGTCAGCGATGCGCCGGCGACGCTCGCCCGCGTGGCCGAGCACAACGCCGGCCTCATGACCCGGAGTGGCGTCCGCTGGGCTCGCGATGTCGGCTCGCCGACCGTCGCCGATCCGGTCGACGGAACGACGCGCGGTCTCGCGATCGGCATCCGCGATCGCTGGGCGGCGAGCGGCGATCGCACCTATCCATATGTGCGCGCGGCCGGCACGTGGATCGGCGTCCCGAACTACCTGCCGGACGGGATCGCGCTCGAGGCCCGGAACGCCGACGAGTTCCTCGCGCTCAGCATGCGCCAGCTCGACGAGGGCGCGAACTTCGTCAAGCTCTACCTCGACGGCCCGGACAACGACGTCTCGCCGTTCTCGGCCTCGGAGGTGAAGCGGGTCACGGACGCTGCCCACGCCCGCGGCGCAAAGGTCACGGCTCACGCGACGCACCTTGCCGGCACGCGCGCGGGCGTGTCAGGCGGCGTCGACTGCATCGAGCACGGCGACGAGATCGACGCGGCGCTCGCGGCCGAGATGGCGAAGCGCGGCACGTCCGTCGTGTCGACGCTCGCCGTCCTCCACTCGTTCCTGTCGTTCGCGAGGACGACGAAGCTGCCCCGGTTCGCCGGCTCGGGTCGGACGGCCGCGTACAAGGACCGAGCCGCCCAGTCCGCGGCGAGCATCAAGACCGCGCACGCGGCCGGGGTGCGGGTCGTGACCGGCACGGACTTCGGCGGCGGATCGACGCGGGCGAATCACCTCGCGCTCGAGGTCGCGCTTCTCGTCAAGGCCGGCCTCCAGCCGTGGGAGGCGCTCGCGTCGGCGACCTGGAAGGGCGGCGAGCTCCTCGGTGAGCCGGGCGGTGGCGTCATCGCCGAGGGCGGACCGGCCGACTTCTTCCTCGTCCACGGCGATCCGCTGTCCGACGTTGGCGTGCTGACGCGGGTCTGGCGCGTCGGCTGGCTCGACTGACCGCGGCCCCGCTCCAGCATTGGCCATCAAGGTCACGCCCGAGCAGCGCCTGACGTCCGTCGGCCAGCACACCGACATGGAGCGATCGATCGCCGTCTCGGCGCGAACGACGGGCTCGGCCGGGCTCTACTCATCGGTCGTCACGACGGCCCCGGGCGCGAAGACACGCGTCCACCATCACGGCCCCTGCGAGACTTCGATCTACGTCCTCAGCGGCGCGGCGCGGTACACCTGGGGCCCGCATGGCATCGAATCGACCTTCGACGCCGCGGCCGGCGACTTCGTCTACATCCCGGCGGGCGAGATCCACGTCGAAGCGAACGCCTCGGACGCCGAGCCGCTCGTCGTCGTGCTGACCCGCAACTGCCCCGATTCACATGTCGTCTACCTCGACGGCGACCCGGAGGGCGGACCGCCGCCCGGAACGTGACCGGCTCGCTGCGGGCCGCGGAAGCGCCGTGGGCGCGCCGGCCGCTGGCCGATCTGCTGTCCGCGCACCGGCTCGCGGGCGTGCGCGAGGAGCCGTTTCCGAACAACGGCTGGTCAGGCGCCGAGCTGACGCGCCTCGTCCGCCCCGATGGCGCGGCATTCATCGTCAAGCGGACGTCGTGGTCGATGGACTGGATCGCCCGATCGACACGCGACCACGCGCTGCGCGAGGCCGTCGTCGCGGCGGATCCGATCCCGTTTCGGCTGCCGCTCTCGAATGCCTACCTGGGCGCGGCGATCGACGACGGTCGGGCGGCGATCCTCATGCCGGACCTTTGGGCCGAGCTCCTGCCGTGGGACGAGGGCGCGGGTGCGATCGACCCCGCCACGCTGGACCGCGTGCTCGAGGCGTTCGCCGCGCTGCATGCGCTGCCGTGGGCGCAGCTCCGGGCGCGACCGGAGGGCCTGCGCTGGCCGTGGTGCCCGCTGCGCGAGCGGATCGAGCTCCTGACGCCCGCGGCGGCGCAACGCTACGAGGCTGGCGGGCTCTCGATCGGACGGCGGTTCCTGGAGGG
>DASRJS010000086.1:0-12019 GCA_035649355.1 Candidatus Polarisedimenticolia bacterium | reverse complement strand
CGACGACGCGGGCCGAGGACGCCGCGCAGGCCGCGGTTCGTCGAGCGGGAGAAGCGCGCGCGGCCGAGCTCGAGACCGCCCGGCGGCGCCTCGCCGATGCAGAGCGCCGGGCCGAGGCGGAGCGCGTGGCCGCCGCGGAGGCGATCGGCCGGCGAACCGAGGCCGAAGCCTCGCAGGCGAGCGCGCACGGGGCGCTGCTCGCGGCGCAAGCGCGCGCAACGGAGCTCGACCAGGCCGAGACGAGCGCCCGCCATGCCGCAGAAGCTGCACGGAGCGCGCGCGTGGCGTCGGATCTGCGGCTGACCGAGGCCGAAGCCGCGGAGCGGATGGCCCGGCAGGGCGTTGCGGGAGCCGCGGCGCGGGCAGCCGACGGTCCCGACCCGGAGCTCCTGAGCGCCGTCGAACGCAGTGGCGGACGTCGGCTCGCGGACGGGTTGGACGTCGAGCCGCGGCTGCGCGCGGCGGTCGAGGCGGCGCTCGGCGACCTGACGGATGGTGTCTCCCTGCCCGCGAGCGCGATCGGCACGCTTGACGGCGGCGTCCGCGGCGCGATCCTCGTGGCGGAACGCGCGGCGTCCGCGGCAGCCACAGCGTCCGAGGGCGGGTCGCCGGCCGTCGCCGAGCTCCTGCGAACGGTGGAAGCCCGCGGTGGGGGGCGTCTCGACACAGCCGTTCGGCGCGATCACGGAGGCGCGGTTCGCTTCGCGCTGCGGCGGACCGTCTGGTTGCCCGATCTCGACGCCTGCCTCTCGGTCCAGGTTGCGCTACCACCCGGCTGGATCGCCGTCACCCTTGCCGGCGATGGCGTCGTCGACGAGGCGACCGTCCGGCTCGGAGCCGATGCGGGTCCGTTGACCCTCGCGGCCGAGCGAACGAGACTCCAGGCGGAGCTCGCGATGGCCGTCAGCGGCCGGGAAGCCGCGGCGCAGAGCGTCGAGACCGCGACTGTGGCGCTCGCGGCGGCTGAGGAAGCGCTGGCTCGGACCACGACCGAGCGGCGGGCGGCAGCGCTTGCGCTCGGCGATGCCGAGGAGGCCGATCGCGCCGCCGCGCGGGCCCTGGACGTCGCGCTTCGGAGCGCGGCCTGGGCGGAGGCGCAGGCGGGCCAGCGCGAGGCCGAGCTGGCGCGAGCCCGCGCGGCCGTTGCGGAGCTCGAGGCCGGCATCGGCGTGGAGGCGGGCGCAGCCCGTCCGTCGGCAACGGTCGCGAAGCCGTCGGCGGCGTCGGAGCAGGGGCTGGCGACCTGGACCAGCCGCCTCGCCGAGCTCGAGGCGCGCGCTCGGACGCTCGAGGCCGCGGCGAGCGCGAGCGAGACCGCCCGGCGCGACGTGCTCAACCGACGAGCCCGCGCCGAAGCCTCCGTCCAGCTCACCGAAGAACGCCACGCCCGGCTCGTCGAGGAAGGCCGGCGCGTCAGCCAGCGCGGCACGGATGGGCGGACGGAGCTCGCACGTCTCAGTGGCCTGATCGCGGTCGCGGAGGCAGCGGAGATCGCGGCGCGGGGCGCCCTCGAGGCGGTTCTCGATGCCGATGCCGAGGACCGCCGACGGCTGTCAGCCCTCGAGGCCGCTGCGACCGCCGCCCGCGGCGCCCTCCGCGAGGGCGACGAGGCGGCCCGTCGGGCCGAGTCGGTCGAGCTCGAGGCGCGACTCGGGCTTGATGCCCTGCGCGATGCCGTGCTCGTCGACATCGCCGCGCTCGGACCGGTGGGACTCGCCGCGCTCGAGGCGGAAGCCGGACATTCGAGCGATGCAACGGTTACCGCAGTGACGAGCCAGACGACGACCGAAGCCTCGACCCGGCCTGACGACGAGGCGGACGAGGACGCCGAATCGTTGGCGTTCGAGCCGGCGTTCGCGGCGGCCGCGGCGGCGTGGGCTGCCGCGGAGGCAACCGAGGAGGCGCCATCGGCCGGACGCCTGGCATCGCTCCGACGGCGATTCCACGAGCTCGGCGCACCGAACCCGTACGCCGCCGAGGAGTATCGCGAGATCCGCGATCGGGTCACCAGCCTCGATACCCAGGACGCGGACCTCCGCAGCGCGATCGCGAGCACGCGGGCGCTGATCGAGGAGCTCGATGAGCTGATCTCGAGCCAGTTCGAGACGACATTCCGAGCCCTGGAGGCGGCCTTCGACCGGCGCTTCCGGCAGCTGTTCGGCGGCGGCTACGCGCGCCTCCAGCTGACGGATCCCGACGACCTCGCCGGCAGCGGCGTCGACATCGTCGCGCGGCCGCCGGGCAAGAAAGCGCAGGCGCTGGCGATGCTCTCGGGCGGGGAGCGGGCGCTGACCGCGGTCGCCCTGCTGTTCGCGATGCTCGAGGTCCGGCCGGTGCCGTTTTGCGTGCTGGACGAGGTCGACGCGGCGCTGGACGAGGCGAACATCGGGCGCTTCACGAGCGCACTTCGTGAGCTCGCGGCAACGACCCAGTTCGTGGTCATCACCCACAACCGCGGCACGATCGAAACCGCGGACGCGCTGTACGGCGTCACCGTTGGCGACGACTCCGTCAGCCGCGTCATCAGCCTGCGGCTCGAGGAGGCGCGCGCGCTCGCGGGCGACGAACCGGCGCCGACGGACGAGCCAACCGCCGTCCCGGCATGAGCGACGAGCCGCGGCCCGACGCCGGTCGCGCTCCTGGACAGAACGCGGACATCGAGACCGGGACCGAGCCGAGCCGGCGGGGCTTCATGGCCAGGCTGCGCGAGGCGCTCGTCGTGCCGGCCATCGAATTCGTCGACTGGGGCGCCGTGGAGGAATCGCTGATCGCCGGCGATGTCGGACCGCTCCTGGCGTCGAGCGTCACGGATACGGCGCGGCGGCGCCTCGAGGCCAGGCAGGCGCGCTCCGGCGTGGAGGCCGTGCGACAGGCCCTCGAAGCGCAGCTCCCGGCGGCGGATGTGGCCTGGGAGCCCGGGCCGGCCTCACCCGGCGGTCCGGCGATCCTCCTTGTCGTCGGTGTCAACGGCACCGGCAAGACGACGACGATCGCGAAGATCGCCGCGCGCGAACGGGCCCGCGGCCGGAGCGTCCTGTTTGCCGCGGCCGACACGTTCCGGGCGGCCGCGATCGACCAGCTCCGGATCTGGGCGGAGCGGACCGGCTCGGAGATCGTGTCGCACGCGCCGGGCGCCGACCCCGGCGCAGTGGTCTATGACGCCCTTGACGCGACCGTCGCGCGCGGCATCGACACGCTCATCGTCGACACCGCCGGCCGGCTGCACACGAAGGTCAATCTCATGGACGAGCTGGCGAAGATCCGCCGGATCATCGACCGCCGCCTGCCTGGCGCCGTCCCGGAAACGTTGTTCGTCCTCGACGCGACGACCGGCCAGAACGGGCTCGCACAGGCGCGCGCGTTCCACGAGGCCGTCGGCCTCACGGGGATCGTCCTCACGAAGCTCGATTCGACGGCCCGAGGCGGCATCGTCTTCGCGATCGCGGATGCCGTCGGCGTGCCGGTCCGGTATGTCGGGGTGGGGGAGCGGACAGAGGACCTCGTTCCCTTCGAGCCCCGGGCGTTCGTCGAAGCGATGTTCAGCTGAGGGCCCGATCGCACGATCGGATACACTGCGGCGGCCTCGGTGGGTCAGAACCCGCCCACCAACCGACGCCCGCCGCGCAGACGCGCCGCGACCGCCGGCTGAACCCAACTGGAGCACCTGAGACCGCGTGTTCGACACCCTGAGCGAACGTCTGCGCAAGACGCTCGCCACCCTGACCGGCCGGGGCCGGGTCAGCGCCGCCGACGTCGATGTCGCGATGCGCGATGTTCGGCTCGCGCTGCTCGAGGCGGACGTCAACTTCAAAGTCGTCCGCGACTTCGTTGCGCGGGTTCGCGAGCGAGCCGAGGGCGCGGAGATCCTCGAGAGCCTGAGCGCAGGCCAGCAGGTCGTGAAGGTCGTTCACGAGGAGCTCGTGACGATGCTCACCGCGGGCGACCGGACGCTGCACCTGAGCGGCAACCCGGCGGTCATCACGCTCGTCGGGCTGCAGGGCTCGGGCAAGACGACGACGGCGGCCAAGCTCGCGCGCGAGATCGTCAAGCGCGGCCGGCGTCCTCTGCTCGTCGCCGCCGATCCGTACCGCCCGGCGGCCGCGGATCAGCTCGAAACGCTCGGGAAGGCCCTGGACATCCCGGTCCACCGCGCGCCGACCGGCACGACCGTCCTTGACATTGCGCGCGGCGGGCTCGAGGCGGCGAAGCGCCAGGCGCGCGA
The DNA here is from genome assembly GCA_035649355.1 of Candidatus Polarisedimenticolia bacterium. GTDB lineage: Bacteria > Chloroflexota > Limnocylindria > Limnocylindrales > CSP1-4 > UBA5189. The sequence goes on along the minus strand of DASRJS010000086.1, from coordinate 7,797 downwards.
CACCGTGATCATCGACACGGCCGGCCGGCTCACGATCGACGACGCCTTGATGGCCGAGGTCCGTGACCTCAGTGCGGCCGTCGGCGCCGTTGAGACCCTGCTTGTCGTCGACGCGATGACCGGCCAGGAGGCGGTCAACGTCGCGACGGCGTTCGCTGCGACCGTGCCGCTGACGGGCCTCATCCTCACGAAGGTCGATGGTGATGCCCGCGGTGGCGCCGCCCTCTCGATCAGTGCCGTCACGGGCGTCGCGGTCAAATTCCTCGGCACCGGCGAAAAGAGCGACGCGCTCGAGGTCTTCCATCCCGACCGCCTGGCCGGCCGGATCCTCGGGATGGGTGACGTCCTGACGCTCGTGGAGCGCGCCCAGGATGTCGTCGACGCGAAGAGCGCCGCGAAGCTCGAGGAGAAGCTTCGAAAAGCCTCGTTCACGCTCGAAGACATGCTCGAGCAGCTCCAGCAGGTCCAGAAGATGGGCCCGATCGGCCAGCTCGTCGGGATGATCCCGGGCATGGGCAACCTCGCCGGTGAAGCACAGGCCGCCGTCGATCGAGGGGAGCTGCGCCGAACCGAGGCGATCATCCGCTCGATGACCCCGCGTGAGCGACGCGACCCGTCCGTCATCGACGGCTCGCGCCGACGCCGGATCGCCGCCGGTTCGGGCACGAGCCTGACGGACATCAGCCGGCTCGTGAAGCAGTTCTCGGAGATGCAGCGTCTGATGAAGCAGCTCGGCGGCATGAGCGGCGGACGCCGCGGCAAGCTGCTGAGCGGCCAATTCCCCGGAGCCCGGTGAGGTCCCAGCGATGAACGACGAGCATCCGATCACTCCCGACCCAAACGAAGCCACCCCGGCCGGCCCGGCCGTCCCGGGAGCGGAGATCGTCGACGTCCCGCCGAGCGACGTCGTCACGACCGTCGCCGCGACCGGGCCATCGCGACAGCGCTGGGTGGTGGCCGCGGTCGTGGCCGCAGTTGTCCTCGCGGCATCGGCGCTGCTCGCCGGCCTCCTCGCAGGTCGCGCCATTCCCGAGGTGCTGCGCTATGTGAGCGCGGACGCCCTGATCGTCGTCGAGCTCCGGCCTGAGCTGCCTGGCGACCAACGGGCAAAGGTCGGCGAGCTCCTCTCGCACTTCCCGGGCTTCAAGGATCAATCGACGCTCGATCAGAAGATCGACGAAAGCCTCGATTTGCTTGTCGATCGGCTGTCAGGCGGGGAGACCGACTACACGACCGAGATCAAGCCGTACCTGGCGGGCCCAGCGGTCCTGGCCGTTCTGGCCCCGACGACGGCGACCGATCCCGACCCGCGATTCGTCTTCGTCGCCACCACGGACGGAACGACCGAATGCCGTCTGCCGCACGACATCGCGACGCCTGTCGAGAGCTATCAGGGTCTCGAGATCCTCGTGCCGGACGACGGCATGCCAGCGTCGTGCGCGCTCGACGGGCGGAACGCGATCATCGGCTCGCTCGACGACGTCAAGGCCGCCATCGATACGAAACGCCGCGGCGGCTCGATCGCCGACAACGCCTCCTATCGAGCGGCCCAGGCGGAGCTCGACGGCGATCACCTGTCGGCCGTCTTCGTCAACGCGCGCGCGCTCATCGAGCAGGCGACGGCCATGAGTCCGGAGGCCTCAGCCGTTGCCACGACCGCCGCGATCGACGAGCTGCCGGCGTGGTTCGCGGCACAGGTCCGGGCCGAGGCTGACGCGCTCACGCTCACCGGCGTCGCGCGGCTGCCGGACACGTTCCCGGCGCCCCCGGGTCCGGACCACGTCAGCGGCCTTGCCGAACGCATCCCGGGCACGGCGATTGCGGCATTCGAGGCGCACGATCTCGGCGCGACGATCAAGGCCGGACTCGACCAGCTTGCCGAGAACCCCGACACAGCCGAGGTTGCGCAGCAGCTCGAGTCGGCCCTGGCAACGATCGGCGGGATCGACGGTCTCACCGGCTGGATGGGCGACCTCGCGGTCGTCGCGACCGTGGACGGCGAGACCATCGGCGGCGGGTTGCTGCTCGAGGCGAACGACGAAACGGCCGCCGCAGCCACGCTGGCCTCGATCCGCAACCTCATCGTCCTCGCCGGCACGGGCAGCCAGATCCACCTCGACGAGGTCGACCACGACGGGACGACGATCTATTCCCTCGATCTCGGCGACGGCGCATCCCTCTTCGGCATGCCGACCGACGCGCCGATCGACGCAGCCGGGACGCCGCTCGTGGTCGCGTTCGCGCAGCGTGACGACCTCGTGATCGTCGGGATCAGCCAGGCCTTCGTCGAAGCGGTTCTCGACACGGAGGACGGCGGCTCGCTGGCCGACAACACGCGCTACCAGCACGCCATCGAGCGGGCCGGCAAGACCAATGGCGGCCAGGGCTACGTCGACCTTGCCGCCATCCTCGAGTACGCCCGCGCAGAGATGACCAGCGACGCCGCCGCGAACTGGGATGCGAACATCAAGCCCTGGATCAGCCCCTTCGAGGGCATTGCCTTCAGCGCCATCCGCGACGGCGACCACACGCGTGGCCACGTCGTGATCACCGTCCGTTGAGCCCCAATCACAGGAGGAGCACCAGCCCATGGCCGTCCGAATTCGACTGACCCGCGTCGGCGCGAAGAAGCAGCCGAGCTATCGCGTGGTCGTCGCCGATGCGCGCGCCGCGCGCGACAGCCGCTCGATCGAGACGATCGGGCACTACAACCCCCGGACCGACCCCGTCGAGCTCCAGATCGACGGCGAGAAGGCAAAGGCCTGGCTCGCGAAGGGCGCTCAGCCCTCCGACACCGTTGCCCGGCTGCTCCGCGTCGCGGGCGTCCTGCCCGCAGCGAAGTAGGCCCGCGATGGCCGCACGAGACCTGGTCGAATACGTTGCCAAGTCGCTCGTCGACGATCCTGCCGCCGTCCGCGTGGAGGAGGTCGAGGATCGCGACGGCATGGTCATCGAGCTGCATGTCGCGGAGGACGACATGGGCAAGGTGATCGGCCGGAACGGCAGCGTTGCCAAGGCCCTTCGAACGCTCATCAAGGTCACGGCCGCCCGCTCCGGCGAGTCGGTCACGCTCGAGATCCTCTGAGCGAACGCCGGAGGCTCGTCGTCGCGCTCGTCCGTGGCCTCCACGGGCTCGACGGGCTCGTTCGGGTCGAGGTCCTGACCGACCAGCCCGAGGACCGCTTCGAGGCAGGCGCCGAGCTCTTCGTCGAGGGCACGAAACGGGCGCTCGTCCTGCGCGAGGCGAAGCCCGTCGATGACGGTCCTGGCTGGTGGCTCGCGTTCGAGCGCCATCCCGACCGGAGCTCGGTAGAGCCGCTTCGCGGCCGCTACCTCGAGGCCGAGATCGAGCTCGACGCGTTGCGCGAGAGCGGCGCGGCGCTCTGGGACGAGGTCGTCGGATTGACCGTCCGTGACCTCGATGGACACGAGCTCGGCCAGGTCGCAGAGGTCTACCGCGCCGGGGAGAGCGAGGTCTATGCCGTCCGTGGCGGTCCGCTGGGTGACTTCGACGTGCCGGCGCGACGAGACTTTGTCCGCGAGTTCGACCCACCGAACGGGCGGCTCGTCGTCGACGCGGCGCGGCTGGACCTCAGGCCGGCCCCGGCTCCGCGGACGCCTCGGGAGCGACGGCGGCCACGCTGGTCGCGCCACGGTGCCGGCGCTCGGCCATCGACCGAGCCGGGCGGGGACGGCTGACCCCGTGGCCCTCGAGATCGACGTCCTCACGCTCTTTCCCGACATGCTCGATGGCCCGCTGTCGGGCTCGATCCCGGGTCGGATCCGCGAGCAGGGGCTTGCCGAGATCCGCGTCCACGATCTGCGGCGCTGGGGCCTCGGCAAGCACCGCTCGGTCGATGACACGCCATACGGCGGGGGAGCGGGCATGGTCATGCGCCCGGAGCCCGTCGCTGCCGCGCTCGACGAGCTCCGACGTCCGGGATCCACGACGGTCCTGTTCGACCCGGCCGGCGAGCGCTTCAGCCAGGCCTGGGCTCACGATCTGGCCGCCCGCTCGCACCTCATCCTGGTCTGCCCGCGGTATGAGGGCGTCGACGACCGGATCCGAGCCCTCGTCGACGTCGAGCTCTCGATCGGCGACTACGTCCTGACCGGCGGCGAGCTGCCCGCGCTCGTCGTCATCGACACCGTCATCCGGCTCCTGCCGGGCGCCATCGATGCCGCCTCGACCGCGGAGGAGTCCTTCGCAGACGGCCTCCTCGAGTACCCGCAGTACACGCGGCCGGCGACGTTCCGGGGGAGCAAGGTCCCGGCGACCCTCACCGGCGGCGACCACGGGGCGGTTCGGCGCTGGCGTCTCCGGGAAGCCCTGCGACGGACGCTCGAGCGGCGACCGGACCTGCTCGCCGGGCGGCCGCTGACCGGGGAGGAGTCGGCGCTTCTGGAGGAGCTGCGATCGGAGACCGAGCCGGGCTCCTGAGTGCCCGTGCTATACTCCGCCGCCGCGCCCCGGCGCTTCCTGAATCCACCATCCGCAGCTTCACGCTGTGCACGTTGTCCAGGGAACCAAACACTGTGAACGTCCTCGACGAGATTGCCGCCGACCAGCTGCGGACCGACCTGCCCGAGCTCAGCACGGGCGACACCGTCCGCATCTCCGCCCGCGTGGTCGAGGGTGGCAAGGAGCGTGTCCAGGTCTTCGAAGGCACGGTCCTCCGCATCAACGGCGGAGGCATCGCCCGGACCGTGACCGTCCGCAAGATCGCGAGCGGCGTCGGCGTCGAGCGCAGCTTCAAGGTCAACAGCCCGCGCATCGAGAAGATGGAGGTCGTGCGGCACGGCGAAGCCCGTCGCGCGCGGCTCTACTTCCTGCGCAAGCGCGTCGGCAAGGCTGCGACCCTTCGCGAGCGCCGCCAGAACGGCTAGGCCGCTCCGAACCCCCTGATCCGGCGGTCGACGCCGGGCCTGGGCTACGCTGGCGGCGATGGCGCCGCGGTCCCCGCACCTGCGCTTCGAGCGCTCCTTCTGGCACGACGGTCTGACGCGCGTGGCCGGCGTCGACGAGGTTGGCGTCGCCCCGACCTGTGGCGCCGTCGTCGCCGCGGCGGTCATCATCCGGCCCAATTCCCGGCGGATCCCCGGCGTCCGCGATTCCAAGCTGCTCTCGCCGCTGCAACGCGAGCGGCTGGCGCCCCGCATCCGGGCGCGCGCGGTCGCGATCGGCGTGGGCGCCGCGTCCGTGCGCGAGATCGACCAGCTGAACATCTACCACGCGACCCATCTCGCGATGCGGCGGGCGATCGCCCGGCTCGGCGGCCACGAGCATGTCCTCGTCGACGGCAACCGGATTGTCGGCTTCGAGAACCACGTCGGGCCGTACACGGCGATCGTCGACGGTGACGCGAAGTCGTACTCGATCGCCTGCGCCTCCGTCATCGCGAAGGTCGTCCGCGACCGGATGATGTCGCTCCTCTCGGCGCGCTACCCGGGCTACGGCTGGGAGCACAACCAGGGCTACGCCACGGCCGAGCATCGGGCCGCGATCCGGGCCCTCGGGCTGACGCCGTTCCACCGGCGGTCGTTCCTCGCACTCCAGCGGACCCTCGCCGGTGACCAGCTGCCGCTCGACCTGTTCGAGGAAGGCGCCGTCAGCCTCGCCGACGCCTACGACCTGAGCGAGGATCTAGCCCTGATCGGAGCCACGGCTGGAGCAGGTGAGCCGGAGGTGAGCGTCCCGGTCTAGGGTCGGCCGCGTGGAGCGGCGGACCTCGGCGCAGCGCATCGGTGACGCGGCCGAGACGCTCGTCGCCGATCGATTGGCCGCCCAGGGCTGGACGATCCTCGGCCGCAACGTCCGCGTCGGTCGTGCCGAGCTCGATCTCGTCGCCGTCGACCCGGGCCCGCCGTGCGAGCTCGTCGTCGTTGAAGTGCGCTACCGCGCAGGCCGCGAGTTCGGACTCGCCGAAGAGACAATCACGCACCGAAAGCGCGTCGTCCTTCGTGAAGCGCTGTCTCGCCTTCGTGACGTGGGAGTCCTGCCGAGCGGACCGACGGTCCCGTGGTTGCCCGCGCGCTTCGATCTGGTGGTCGTCGAGCCGGGAAGTCCTCCGCGCCTCCGCCACCACCGCCATGCGTTCTGACGGGGCTAGGGCCTGGCGATGATCACGCCATGAACATATCGACCACTTCGAGGCGCCCAAGCGCCGCGCCAGGACCTCGACACCGGGAAACCGCGCACGACTCCGTTCAGAGGCGGATCCAGTCGTGCCCCGGGGGGCCTCGTCGACCGGCTTGTCGCCGCCCTTAGCGAGAGGATGTGCATCAGGCGATCACGCGGCCGCCCAAGGGCCGCGATCGCCACCTGGACCAGCCGGGCGCGCCGGAAATGGGCCGCGGGCGGGCCGTGCTACACTCCGCCGGCCGCGCGACAGGTGCGGCCAAATCAACGCCCGACCGTTCGCGAAAGCGGGCGACGGAGCACACACGCGGGCCGTTCCGACCGGATCGGTGCCGGCGACCAGCGAACTCGTCGCGACGTCGACGGCTCCCGGCGATGAAGCTCGCGGAGGTTGAACCGAACCAGGAGGTCACGCACCGTGCCGTCCGTCTCCATGCGCCAGCTGCTCGAAGCCGGAGTCCACTTCGGCCACCAGACCCGGCGCTGGAATCCCAAGATGCGCCCCTTCATCTTCGCGGAGCGCAACGGGATCCACATCATCGACCTTGCCCAGACCGCCCAGCGGCTCGACACCGCGCTCGACTTCGTGCGTGAGACCGTCGCCCGCGGCGAGCTCGTGCTGTTCATCGGGACGAAGAAGCAGGCCCAGGAGCCCGTCGCCACGGAGGCGACGCGCGCCGGGATGCCGTACGTCAACAAGCGCTGGCTCGGCGGCATGCTCACGAACTTCGTCACGATCAAGAAGCGGATCGGTCTCATGGAGCAGCTCGAGGCGCGCCAGGCGGCGGGCGATCTCGACCGGCTTCCGAAAAAGGAGGCCGCCGGTCTGCTGGATGAGCTGACCCGGCTCCAGGCAATGCTCGGTGGCATCCGCAAGATGAAGCGCGCGCCGGGCGCCGTGTTCATCGTGGATCCGCACCGCGAGCGGATCGCCGTGACCGAGGCGAACAAGCTCGAGATCCCGGTCGTGGGGACGGGCGACACGAACGTCGACCCGGACGAGCTCGACTTCATCATTCCCGCGAACGACGACGCGATCCGTTCGATCCGGCTGCTCTGCACGGTCGTCGCGGATGCGGCCATCGAAGGCGCCCGCGAACGGGCGGTTCGTGCGGTCGAACCGGAGCCCGAGCCGATGGCGGTCGAGCCCGACTACGACGACGTCCAGGCGAGCGACGAGCTCGTGGCCGCGCTTGCCGGCGGCGGTGCCCTCAGCTTCGCCCCGGACGACGACGAGGACCTTCTGCCGGGCGTCCGGCCTCCGGTCGAGGACGGCGCGACGCCTGACGAGATCGCGGCCGAGCTCGCGCGCGAGGCCGCCGAACGAGAAGCGGACGCATGACCGTGGCAGAGATCAGCGCGGCGGCCGTCAAGGAGCTCCGCGAGCTCACCGGCGCCGGTTTCATGGACTGCAAGCGCGCCCTCGAGGAAGCCCGGGGCGATGTTCCGGCCGCCGTTGCGCTGCTGCGCGAGCGCGGCCTCGCCGCGGCTGCGAAGAAGTCCGGCCGCGACGCTCGCGAGGGCCTCGTCAGCAGCTACATCCACACCGGCGGGCGCGTCGGTGTGCTCATCGAAGTCAATTGCGAGACGGACTTCGTCGCGCGCACGGAGGAGTTCCAGAAGCTCGTCCGGGAGCTCGCGATCCAGGTCGCCGGCCT
>DASRJS010000085.1:0-5237 GCA_035649355.1 Candidatus Polarisedimenticolia bacterium | reverse complement strand
CGGTAGCCGCCGCCGCCCGCGGCGCCCGCCCGCGGCGCCCCGCGGCGCCCCCGATCCGGACCTTCGGCGCCCGAACCCGGAACGGAAGTCGCCCTAACACGGTTCCGCGTTGGGTCGTTACCCTAGGCAGAAGGACAACCCCCGCAAGGAGGAACCCCTCATCGTGCAGAAGCATGTGTTCGGCCTTCGTGGCCTCCTCGCCGCGATCGTCATCATCGTCCTGAGCACCGGCGCCGCCGCGGCCGCCAGCTCACACGCCGCCCAAGGGCTCGCGACCGCCGCCGAGAAGGCGGGCAAGACCGTCCCGGTCGCGGCCCAGGAGGAGGAGAACGAAGACGAGGAGACCGAGGAGGCCCCGGAGACTGAGCAGGAGGAGGAGTCGTCAGAGGACTCCGAGCACTGCGCCACGGATCCGACGGACCCGGACCTTGACCCGGCTGTCCTAGCCGAGCTCAACCACGGGGCCATCGTCTGCTGGGCTGCCCACCAGGAGACCCCCGCCGAGTTCGACAACCACGGCGCCTGGGTCAAGAGCTGGGCCAAGGACAACCACGGCCACGACGACACCCACGGCAAGCCGGAGAACGCCGGCAAACCCTGACCTCCGCCGCCGCGGAATCTCGAAGCCGGCGCCACTGGCGCCGGCTTCTTCTTTATCCGGGTGTCTCGGGCCCTAGGCGGAGCTGTGCGTCGGCTCAGCCGCCCTCGCGGCGGATCATCACGATCGCATTCTCGAGGCGAAGCTTCGCGATCGTCAGGTACTTCGCCAGGTTCGTGCGGTCAACTTCGGCGAAGCCGTCGACGACGTCCGGCGCACGCAGGACATCGAAGAGGTTCTCGACCGCGTCGGCGAGCTGAGCCTTGGCCGTGATGAGCGAGTTGTCGTGGATCGGCGCCGGCGCTCGGCGCTTGCCGGTCCACGCCGCTTCCGCGTCCCCTTCGAAGCCGTCCTCACCGACACCTGCGACGTCATGGCCGTCGACGGGTGCGTCCTCGTCTCCGGGCGGCGGCGCCGGGGCGGTCGTCCTTGGCCGGCCCTCGATGCGCTCTCGCAGCTTGATGAGCGTCAGCTCGCCGCGGGCGACTCGCTCGGCCAGGCGCTTGCGCCGGCGCGGGTCGGTGACCTTCATCAACTCGTACGCATGGGACAGGGTGTCCTTGCGCAAAGACACGAGCTCGCGGATCTCGGGCGGCGCATCGGCCAGGCGGAGCCGGTTCTCCAGGTAGCCCTTGTCCTTGCCGAGCTTCTGGGCGAGCTTGCGAACGCTGTAGCCATGCTCGTTGACCATGCGCTCGAACATCGCCGCCTCATCGAGCGGCGAGAGGTCTTCACGCTGCAGGTTCTCGATGATCGAGATCTCGAGGGCCGTGTCATCGTCGATCTCTTCGACGAGGGCATGGATCGTCTCGAGACCTGCGGCGATCGAGGCACGCCAGCGGCGTTCGCCGGCGATCAGCTGGTACTCGTTGTTGCCGAGCGGCCGCACGAGGATCGGCTGGAGGACCCCGTGCTCACGGATGGAAGCGGCCAGCTCCTCGAGCGAGGTTGCGTCCATCGCCAGCCGCGGCTGCTCCGGATTCGGCGTGATCCGATCGACCGGGATGACCCGAACGCCGGTCGAGCGCCCAACGCGATCCGAGGATAGGAGCGAGACGATGGAGGAGGGGAGCTCTCGCTCTTCGCTAAGCCGGCGCGCTGCGACGGCGCGGAAGTCGGTCTTAGCCAAGGTTGATCACCTCCCGCGCGAGCTCGCGGTACGTGCGCGCTGCGTCCGACGTGCCCGCATAGACCGTGATCGGTCGGCCCGCCAGCGGAGCCTCGCCAAGCTTCACGGTGTTGCGGACGATCGAGTTGAAAACGTGGTGGTCGCCGACGACGCGGAGCTCGTCCAGCATGTCGCGAGCGAGGTTCGTCCGGCTGTCGAAGAACGTTGGCAGCAAGCCGAGGATCCGCAGCTCGCGATTCAGCTTCTGGCGAATCGTGTTGATGATCTTGACGAGGTTGTTCAGGCCCTTCATCGCGTAGTACTGCGTCTGGACGGGAATGATCACGCCGTTCGCGGCGACGAGGCCGTTCACGGTCAGCAGGCCGAGGTTCGGCGGACAGTCGATGAGCGCGTAGTCGTAGCGACCGTCGAGCTGCCCTTCAATCGAGTCGCGAAGGATCGACTCGCGGCCGAGCATCGTGAACAACTCGCCTTCGGTCGCGGCAAGGTCGATGTGCGCCGGCGCGACGTCGATGCGTTCTGTCTCGGTTGGGCGAACGATGTCGCCGAGCGTCACCCGGCCGACGAGGACATCTGCCATCGATTGGTCGACGGTGTTCAGATTCACACCCAGGCCGGCGGTGAGGTTTGCCTGCGGATCCATGTCGATGCAGAGAACGCGATAGCCCTCTTCCGTCAGGGCGCCCGCGAGGTTGATTGCTGTCGTCGTTTTGCCGACGCCGCCCTTCTGATTCGCAATCGCAATCACATTTGTCACAGGGCGGTACCTCGTCCTTCGGAGAAATGACGTTGCCGTCGCTGGCAGATGGCGAGGGCGGAGGAGCGTCATCGTAACCGACGGCACCTGCGGCGGCGTGATCAAGTTATCCACAGGTTTGCCGAGATATGCACCGATTCTGTGGATACCGACGCGGGCGGTTTCTGACACCGCGCAGGCCAAGACGACGGGTATGATGCGATCGCGGTCTCGCGCTCGGCCACGAAACGCCGAGTGTCCTTGCACAAAGACACATGCCGAGCCGCCGACGCCCGAGGAGATCCGTGGCGAGCACCCAGGACCGAAACGCCCGTCTCCGGGCCATGCGCGACGAATCAAAGCTTGGTGGCGGTGTTGAACGAATCGAGGCACAGCACGCGCGCGGCAAGCTGACAGCGCGCGAGCGTCTCGAGCTGCTCGTGGATGCCGGGACGTTTGTCGAGCTCGACGCCTTTGTCGTCCATCGCACATCCGAGTTCGGTCTTGCCGACGAGCGCTATCTCGGCGATGGCGTCGTGACAGGTCATGCGATGATCGACGGCCGCCAGGTGTTCCTGTTCAGTCAGGACTTCACCGTCTTCGGCGGTTCGCTCTCGGAGGCATATGCCGAGAAGATCTGCAAGGTCATGGACCTTGCAATGAAGGTCGGCGCGCCGATCGTCGGGCTGAACGATTCAGGCGGCGCGCGGATCCAGGAAGGCGTGGCCTCGCTCGGCGGCTACGCCGAGATCTTCCTTCGAAACGTCCTCGCCTCGGGCGTCGTGCCGCAGATCTCCATCGTTCTCGGGCCGTGTGCCGGCGGCGCCGTGTACTCGCCGGCCATCACGGACTTCACGGTGATGGTCGAGGGCACGAGTTACATGTTCGTGACGGGCCCGAATGTCGTGAAGACCGTCACGCACGAGGAGGTCGATGCGGAGTTCCTTGGTGGCGCGACAACCCACACGACGCGCAGCGGCGTCGCGCATCTCGCCGGCGCGGACGAGGCCCAGGCCCTCGACCTCGCGCGGCGACTGTTGAGCCACCTGCCGTCGAACAACCTCGAGGCGCCGCCGACGACGGAGTCCGGTGATCCGATTGATCGCATGGACGTCGAGCTGGATTCGATCATCCCGGACGACGCCGGCCGGCCATACGACATGCACGGGGTCATCGAGCGCGTTGTCGACGACGGGACGTTCCTCGAGATCCAGCCGGGCTGGGCCGCGAACATCCTCGTGGGCTTCGCGCGATTGGGCGGCGCGTCGGTCGGCATCGTCGCGCAACAGCCGGCGGTCCTCGCCGGCGCCCTCGACATCGATGCTTCCGTCAAGGCCGCACGATTCGTCCGAACCTGCGATGCGTTCAACGTCCCGCTCGTGACGTTCGTCGACGTCCCCGGCTTCCTGCCGGGGGTCGAGCAGGAGCACGGCGGCATCATCCGCCACGGCGCGAAGCTCCTCTACGCTTACGCCGAAGCGACGGTTCCGAAGCTCACCGTCATCACGCGCAAGGCATACGGCGGCGCATACGACGTCATGAGCTCGAAGCACATCCGGGCCGATCTCAATCTCGCGTGGCCGACGGCGGAGATCGCTGTCATGGGCGCGGAGGGCGCGGTGAACATCGTGTTCCGGAGCGAGCTGGCGGGCGCCGACGACGTCGATGCGGAGCGCCGAAACCTCGTCGATCGCTACGAGGCGGAGTTCAACCACCCGTACGTTGCGGCGGCGCGGGGCTATATCGACGAGGTCATCCTGCCGTCGGAGACTCGAACGCGACTGATCCGCGCGCTCCGGCTGCTCGAGGGCAAGCGCGAGACGAACCCCCGGAAGAAGCACGGAAACATTCCGCTGTGAGCGGCGGGGCGTCTTTGCGCAAAGACGCCAGCCCCGGCGGCGGCGCCCCGTTCGGCCGCGTCCTCGTCGCGAATCGCGGCGAGATCGCGCTTCGGATCATCCGTGCCTGCCACGACCTTGGGATGACCGCGATTGCCGTCTACTCCGACGTGGACCGGGACGCAGCCCACGTCCAGGCGGCCGACGCGGCCTACTGGATCGGTCCCGCCGCGGCGGGGGACAGCTACCTCAACATCGAGCGAATCGTTGCCGTGGCGCGCGAGGCGAAGGCTGAGGCCATCCATCCCGGCTACGGGTTCCTCTCGGAGCGAGCAGCCTTCGCGGCCGCCGTCGAGTCGGCCGGCCTCGCCTTCGTCGGGCCGCGCAGCACCTCGATCGCACGCCTCGGTGACAAGCTTGCGGCGCGTCGGCTCGCCCGCGACGTCGGCGTCGCCGTCGTGCCGGGAACGCTGGAGCCAATGCCCGTCAACAGCCCCGATGAGGTTCCGGCGATCATCGAGGCCGCCGAGGGAATCGGGTTCCCGCTCCTCGTCAAGGCTGCCGCCGGCGGCGGTGGGCGCGGCATCCGGCGGGTCGAGCGGGCCGTCGACCTGCCGGCCGCTCTCGCCGCGGGATCGGCCGAGGCGCGCGCCGCCTTCGGTGACGGCTCGGTCTATATCGAACGCGAGATTCGTCCGGCCCGCCACGTCGAGGTTCAGCTGCTTGGCGACCGAGCGGGCACGGTGGTCGCCCTCGGCGAGCGCGACTGCTCGACCCAGCGGCGGCATCAGAAGCTCGTCGAGGAGGCGCCCGCGCCCGGTCTCTCAGACGAGCTGCGCCGCGACCTGCTCAGTGCGGCCACACGGCTTGGTCAAGCGGCCGAGCTGGAGAACGCCGCGACGGCGGAGTTCCTGCTGGATCCGTCGGGCGCGTTCT
>DASRJS010000084.1:0-2747 GCA_035649355.1 Candidatus Polarisedimenticolia bacterium | reverse complement strand
GAGGCGATGATCGGGATGATCAGGATGGCGACGATGTTGGCGATCTTGATCATGGGGTTGATCGCCGGGCCGGCCGTGTCCTTGTAGGGATCGCCGACCGTGTCGCCCGTGACGGCCGCGGCGTGGGCCTCCGAGCCCTTGCCGCCGAAGGCACCGTCCTCGATGAGCTTCTTGGCGTTGTCCCAGGCGCCGCCGCCGGACGTCATGGCGATGGCGAGGAAGATGCCCGTCACGATCGTGCCGATCAGGAGCCCGCCCAGCGCTTCGGGGCTGATGATCCCGACGATGATCGGGATCGCCACGGGGATGAGGGCGGGCAGAAGCATCTTCTTGATCGCCATGTTCGTGACGATGTCGACCGCGCGGCTGTAGTCCGGCCGTCCCGTGCCCTCGAGGATCCCCGGAATCTCACGGAACTGCCGCCGCACCTCGTCCACCACGAGGCCGCCGACGCGACCGACCGCCTGCATCGCGAGCGAGGCGAACAGGAACGGCATGAGGCCGCCGATGAAGAGGCCGGCGATCACCCACGGGTCGTTGAGCGCGAAGACGCTGGCGACCTGCTCGTCCGCGAGCCCGCGGGCGTACTCGTCGAAGAGGATGAGCGCCGCCAGGCCGGCGGAGCCGATCGCGTAGCCCTTCGTGACCGCCTTCGTCGTGTTCCCGACTGCGTCGAGCGGGTCGGTGATCCCGCGCACGGACTCGTCCAGGTCGGCCATCTCCGCGATCCCGCCCGCGTTGTCCGTGACGGGCCCGTAAGCGTCGAGCGCGACGATCAGCCCGGTCATGGAGAGCTGTGCCATGACGGCGACGCCGATGCCGTAGAGGCTGTCGGTGACCTCGTACGCCGCGACGATCCCGATCGCGATCACGATCACCGGAAGCGCCGTCGCCTGCATTCCGACGGCGAGGCCCTCGATGATGTTCGTCGCGTGGCCCGTCTGGGACGAGCTCGCGATCGACTTCACCGGGCCCCAGCGCGTGCCGGTGTAGTACTCGGTGATGGCGACGAGCGCGAACGTGATGATGAGGCCGATCAGGGAGGCGACATAGAGCTCGCCGAAGCTGAAGCGGCCCTCGTCGAACGCGAGGGTGACCGGGATGAACCCGATCGCCGAGAGGATCGTGGCGACGGCGACCGACTTGTAGAGCGCGTTCATGATCGACCCGCCGCGGCCGACGCGCGCGAACCAGATGCCAATCACCGAGGCGATGATCGAGATGCCGCCGATGGCGAGCGGGAACAGCGGCAGTCCGCCCGCCGGGAAGGCAGTGCCGAGGAGCATGACCGCGACGGCCGTGACCGCGTAGGTCTCGAAGAGGTCTGCGGCCATGCCGGCACAGTCCCCGACGTTGTCGCCCACGTTGTCGGCGATGACTGCCGGGTTGCGCGGATCGTCCTCGGGGATGCCGGCCTCGATCTTCCCGACGAGGTCGGCGCCCACGTCGGCGGCCTTCGTGTAGATGCCGCCGCCGAGTCGCGCGAAGACCGAGATCAGGGAGCCGCCGAAAGCGAGCCCGATGAGGTCGTCGATCGCATCGTCCTGCGCGATGTCGAACCAGCTCGTGAGAACCCCGTAGTACCCCGCGACGCCGAACAGGCCGAGTCCGACGACGAGGAGGCCTGTGACCGATCCGGCGCGGAACGCGACGTTCAGCGCGGGCGTCAGGCCCTGCTTCGCCGCCTCGGCCGTGCGGACGTTCGCCCGCACCGCGACGTTCATGCCGATGAAGCCCGCCGCCGCCGAGAAGACGGCGCCCACGAGGAACCCGAACGCCGTCCCCCACCCGAGCTGGTTGTAGAACCCGATGACGAGGAACGGGACGATCGCGACGAGCCCGATCGTCATGTACTGGCGCCGCAGGTACGCGGCCGCGCCCTCCTGCACGGCGCGCGCGATCTCGCGCATGCGTTCCGTGCCGGCAGGCTGCTTGAGGATCCACCAGGTCAGGTAGAGCCCGACTCCGATCCCGAAGAGCGCGCACAAGAGCGCGAACAGAACGGTGTGATTCTGGAAGAAGTCGGTCAAGGCTCTACGCGGGCATGCTTCGGAGCGTTGCGGGCATCGCTCAGCCCCACCACCCCAGGCCGGAAGCGGCCGGGCGGAGTTCTATCACACGTGCCAGAAAGACGGCGCGTGGACTAGAACCGCGCGCCCTCGAGCGCGGTGGCGCAGAGGTGATCGGTCGGCTGCGGCGGGATCCTCGGGATGACCGCGAAGAGGAGCTCCCGGAGCCGCGCGTTGTTCTCGTTGAAGACCGTCACGACCTGCTCGTGCGAGACGGGCGCCGTGCCCTCCACGCCGACGTCATGGTCGGTGACCATCGAGATGTTCGCGTAGCAGAGCTCGAGCTCACGGGCGAGGTAGCCCTCCGGGTACGCGGTCATGTTGATCGTGTCGAAGCCGGCTGCCTGGAACCACTTCGACTCGGCGCGGGTGGAGAACCGCGGGCCCTGGATGACGACGACCGTGCCGCCGTCACGGACCTTGATCCCGAGCTCCTCGGCCTTGTCGACGAGGAGCCGGCGCAGGTCTGGGCAGTACGGGTCCGCGGCCGATACGTGGGTCGTCTCCGGACCGTCGTAGAACGTGTCCTTACGGCCCGTCGTGCGGTCGACGAACTGGTCGCAGACGACGAACTCGCCGAGCTCGAGATCGGCCTTGAGGGCGCCGGAGGCGTTGGGGCCGATGACGCGCCGGACGCCGAGCTCCCGCATCGCCCAGACGTTCGCCCGGTACGGGATC
>DASRJS010000083.1:0-16616 GCA_035649355.1 Candidatus Polarisedimenticolia bacterium | reverse complement strand
CGTGTAGTCGCCCCCGAGCACGGGCTGGATCATGCCGACGTCGCCGTCGGCCCGCCGGTACAGGACGGCAACCCGCTCGTCCTCGGCGTTCACGAACACGAAGAACGAATGGCCGAGCTCTTCCATTCGCGCGAGCGCGTCCTCCTCGAACATCGGTTCGATCGCGAACCGCTTGACCTTGACGATCTTGCGGGCGCGTGCGGCGTCGCCGGTGCCATCGGCGATCCGGCGCAGGATCTGCTTCTCCTCCTCCGGCCGAGCACGGAGGCGCGGCTTCGTCTTGAAGTCGGCGACGCGCCGCTCGAGCTTGTCGACGAGCTCGTCGATCCCGGCCTCGTGGTTGAGCCCGGCGGCTCGGCCGCGCAGGGTCTGGCCGTCGATGACGAGCGTTGCCTCGACGATGTGCGAGTCGGAGGCGCTGCGGTGGCGCTCGAGCGAGAGCTCGATGAGCGCATCCGTCGTGTCGCCGAGGATGCGCTCGAGGCGCCCGAACTTGCGCTCGGTGTAGCGGCGGGCCTGGTCCGGGACTTCGAAGTTCTTGCCCTTGACGATCGTCCTCACCGGTCGTCCGAGTATACGTCTCGGCCACTCGGCCACTCGGCCTCTCGGCCACTCGGCCACTCATGCCTCCCGCGCCATCGCGATCGCCGAAACCGCGAAGGCACCTTCGTCGAGGAGCGCTTCGGCGCACGCGGCAAGCGTCGCGCCGGTCGTCGTGACGTCGTCGATGAGCACGACCCAGCGGCCGGATACGGCATCTCGCGCTGCGGCCCTGACCCGAAACGCCCCGGCGACGTTGCCGGCCCGCTTGCTTCGGTCGAGCTCGAACTGGGGCACGGTGGCTCGGTGGCGTTCGAGCGCGCGGATCGCCGGTCGACCCAGCTCGCGGGCCACCGCCCGCGCCAGCAGCGCGGCCTGGTCGTAGCCGCGCGTTCGAAGGCGTTCGGTGCTGACCGGGACGTGGGCCACGACATCGCCGCCGACGCCGACCTCCCGCCAGCGCCTCGCGATCGCCGCGCCCAATGGCACGGCCAGCCGCTGCTCGCCGCTGTACTTCAGCTCGTGGAGCGCCTTGCGGACCGTGCCACTGAACGGTGCGCACCACTCGAGTTGGAGCAGCGGATGGGGGATCGAAGCCGGCAGACCGATCGGCACACCGGCCGCGCGTTCGAGCCGGGCATCCAGCGCTGGCGCACAGCGCGCGCAGATCGCCCGACCTTCTTCGCCGCAGCCCGCACACCGCGGCGGCAGCGCCAGGTCCAATGCCCGCCCGATGATCGCCCCGAAGGCCTCCACGACCGCCATCCTGCGCTCGGCCGCTCTCCTGCGGCTCATCCACGTAATTGCCAGGCAAGCGCCGAGCGGCACGATGTGGCCGTGGATGCGATCGGCATCGGCAGGTTTGTTCGAGCCGTCCGGCATCGGCTGGGGTTCCGACAGGCGGACCTCGCGGTGCGAGCGCGTGTCAGCGCGTCAGCCGTTTCCCGCATCGAGCGCGG
Source organism: Candidatus Polarisedimenticolia bacterium (assembly GCA_035649355.1). Classification (GTDB taxonomy): domain Bacteria; phylum Chloroflexota; class Limnocylindria; order Limnocylindrales; family CSP1-4; genus UBA5189. The sequence goes on along the minus strand of DASRJS010000083.1, from coordinate 15,117 downwards.
CCAGCTCCGGGCGGTGTCGTGGGCTGCGATCGGGCGCGTTTGCGGTGCTCTTGAGATCGCCCTCGACCTTCGACCCAACTGGCGCGGATTCGAAGGCCACCGCCTCCTTGACGCAGATCACGCAGCCATATCCGAGGTCATCGTTCGCATCCTCCGTGCGCACGGCTGGGACGTCCTCGTCGAATACACGTTCAACCACTACGGCGAGCGCGGATCGGTTGACATCCTGGCATGGCACCCTGCGACGCGGTCGCTGCTCATCATCGAGGTGAAGACGCAGATCGTTGACGTCCAAGCCTTGGTTTCGTCCGTTGATCGAAAGGTGCGCGTCGTGCCGGGGCTCGTTCGGGCGGAGCGGGGATGGATCCCGATGAGCGTTGGCCGTGTCCTTGTCGTTCGCGACGCCCGCGCGACCAGGACGGCGGTTGAGCGCCATTCCGCCATCTTCGCCGCGGCCTTTCCGCAGCGAACGAGTGACGCGTGGCGTTGGTTCAAGTCGCCAGCTGGGCACCTCGGCGCCGTCCTGTTTCTTGCAAATTCTCGCCTGGTGGCAGTTATGCGAGGGCGTCGCCGAATCCGGCACTCCGCGCGAGGGGTCACCCGCCCGACCACGCACGCTCGTGCCGGGCAGGCGCCGCCTCGGGCGATGTAGGAGGGCTAACCGCCCGAGCACCTCGCGTAACGGTCACCCGGCGACAATCTGCAAGAGTTCTGGCGCGGACGAGCGGCGTCGGGGTCCGGGCCGCGGCGTCGGGACTGAGCCGACCGCGGCTACCCCAGCCGCACCTCGTCGCCGACCAACGTGGACGTCGCGGCGATCGTGCCAGCGGGGAGCTCGAGGCAGCCGTGGGCGCCGCGGATGAACGGCACGATGCCCGTCCACGGCGCCAGGGAAGGCCGCAGCCCGACCACGACGGCCGAACCGGAGGCGTCCCGGCGCCCGAGGAACACGCAGTCGATCGGGAAGCGCATGAAGAACATGTGGATGCTGTTCGCCTCGGGCAGCCACAGACCCCGCCCGGCCTCGAGCGATGGCCGGCCCATCAGGCCCCAGAACTTCGCCCACAGCGACGCGCCGACCTCGACCTCGGAGGCGAGGGTGGTGCCGCGAGTCAGGTTCTCAGCGCGCACGGCGACACCGACTGGCGCGAAACGGACCTTCGGGGAACTGGCGACTCGACCTGGCCCGGACCGGCCGGCCTACGTGCCGTTGCCGAGGTTCTCGATGATCAGGATGATCGCGGGGCCAAGGATGACGATGAACAGCGACGGGAAGATGCAGCCGACGAGCGGAAAGAGCATCTTGATCGGCGCCTTCGCGGCCATCTCTTCTGCGCGCTGGCGGCGCTCGATGCGGAGCTGCTCGGACTGGACCTGCAGCACCTTCGAGATCGACACACCCAGCTGCTCGGCCTGGATGATCGCGCCGATGAAGTTTGACAGTGGCACGACCTCGGTCCGCGGCATGATGTCGCGCAACGCATCGCGCCGCGCCTTGCCGACACGGACCTCGGCCAGGGCCCGCCGGAACTCGTCAACCAACGGACCCTTCATCTTCTCGACGACCTTGCCCAGCGCCGCGTCGAAGCCGAGGCCGGCGCGGACGGAGATCGTCAGCAGGTCCAGGGCGTCCGGGATCTGGAGCAGGATCGCCTTCTGGCGGGCCTTGACGCGGCCGCCGAGCCAGAACTCCGGGACGATGTAGCCGAAGCCGACGCCGACGGCGCCGAACGCGACGCCCTGCAGGATGTTGCCGGCCAGGAGGCCGAAGAGGACGAAGAAGATGCCGGCGCTGACGACCGCCGCGATGGCCTTGATGCCGAGCCAGTCCGCGACGCGCAGGTCACCCGGGTTGCCGGCGAGGGCCAGGCGCTTCTCGGTGCGATCCGTGAACGACGACGAGGTCATCCGGGACACGAAACCGGAGAGCCGGTTCGCCAGCGGCTTCAGCGTTCGCTCGAGGAACGGTGCCTGCAGCTCGAGCTCTTCGAGGTTCTTCGCCTGCATCGTCCCGAGCTGGGTCAGCCGGGCCTGGACCGGGTCGACCGGCCGCGAGCCGGCGAGGCCGGCGAAGATCAGGAGGATGGCCAGCGCCGCGGCGACCGCGACGATGACGGCGATCGGCATGTCCCTAGACCTCGATGTCCACGATCTTGCGGATGAACATGAAGCCGATGACCATCGAGATCAGGCCGAGGCCGAGGATGATCACGCCGGCGGGCAGGCCGCCGATGTTGACCGTGTTCCTGAACATCGGCTCGAAGAACGTTGGTGCGGCGACGTAGATGAAGCCCGCGAGGGCGAACGGCAGGAAGCCGACGACGTAGCCGGACAGTCGCTGCTGGGCTGTCAGGGTCCGGATCTCGCCCTTGATGCGGATCCGCTCACGGATCGTGAACGCGATCGAGTCCAGGATCTCGGCGAGGTTGCCGCCGACCTGGTGCTGGATCGAGATCGCCGTCGCCATGAGCTCGAAGTCGTCCGACTTGACGCGCCGGACCATGTTCTCCATCGCCTGGTCGAACGGCAGGCCGAGGTTGACCTCGCGGATGACGCGGCCGAACTCCGTGGAGACCGGCGGCCGTGACTCGCGGACGACCAGCTCGATCGCCTGGAGGAACGACGAGCCGGCACGCAGCGCGTTCGCGATCAGCGTGATCGTGTCCGGGAGCTGCTTGTTGAACGCATTCAGGCGGCCGGCCTTGCGGCGGCCCAGCCAGAACCGCGGCAGGAGGAAGCCGAGGAGGCCGCCCATCAGCAGGGCGATCGGGCTGCCGAGGCTCGGGAAGACGAAGCTGAGCACGAAGAACAGGGCCGGGATGCCGACGACGGCGCCCGCCCAGATGCCGAGGAACTCGGAGACCTTGAGCTTGAGGTCGGCGCGGGCGAGCTCGCGTGAGAGGTTCGCGCCGAAGTCGCGGCCTTCGACGACGCGGTTGAGCGCCGCCATCGCCTGGCTCTGGGCGAGCAGCTCGCTGAGGCCCTCGGCCTTCTTGTCGAGCTTCTTGTCGGCGCCACGAGCCGTGTAGCGCTCGAGGCGGGCGGTGACGCCGGAGCCGCTGCCCGAGGCGGCGATTCCGAGCGCGATCAGCAGGATCGCGAGCGCGGTGACGCCCGCGACGATGAGGGTCAGGTTCGGCACGCTCGCAACTCCTTTCTGCTGGGCCTAGTAGCTGAAGCCGAACGTGGTCGGCGGGAGGCTGATGCCCATGACCTCGAACTTCTCGACGAACTTCGGTCGGATGCCCGTTGGCTTGAGGCGGCCCTGGATCTTGCCGTCGACGACACCGGTCTGCTCGAAGACGAACACGTCCTGCATGACGATGACGTCGCCTTCCATGCCCTGGACCTCGGTGATGTTCGTGATCTTGCGGGTGCCGTCCTTGAGGCGGGACTGGTGGACGATGAGGTCGACCGCGGACGCGATCTGCTCGCGGATGGCGCGGACCGGGAGGTCGACGCCGGCCATCAGGACCATCGTCTCGAGGCGCGAGAGCATGTCGCGCGGGCTGTTGGCGTGGCCGGTGGACATCGAGCCGTCGTGGCCCGTGTTCATGGCCTGGAGCATGTCCAGCGCCTCGCCGGAACGACACTCGCCGACGATGATGCGATCGGGGCGCATCCGGAGGGCGTTCCGGACGAGCTCGCGGATCGGGATCTGGCCCTTGCCTTCGATGTTCGGCGGGCGCGACTCGAGCGTCACCACGTGCTCCTGGCGGAGCTGCAGCTCGGCGGCATCCTCGATCGTCACGATCCGCTCATCGTTCGGGACGAACGACGACAGGACGTTGAGCGTCGTGGTCTTGCCGGAGCCCGTGCCGCCGGAGACGAAGACGTTCAGGCGGGCTTCCACGCAGGCGCGCAGGAACTCGAACATGTCCGGGGTCGCCGTGCCGAACCGTACGAGGTCGTCGACGGTGAAGGGCGTGGCCGAGAACTTCCGGATGGTGATCACCGGTCCCACGAGCGACAGGGGCGGGATGATCGCGTTGACGCGGGAGCCGTCGGTGAGGCGGGCGTCGACCATCGGCGACGACTCGTCAACGCGGCGGCCGATCGGGGCGATGATCCGATCGATGATCCGCATGACGTGGTCGTCGTTCTGGAAGACGACGTTCGTGAGCTCGAGGCGGCCGGCTCGCTCGATGTAGATCTGGCGCGGGCCGTTGACCATGATTTCCGAGATCGACTCGTCCCGCAGCAGGGGCTCCAGCGGGCCGAGGCCGATGATCTCGTCGGTGATCTGCTCGAGCATCCGGACGCGCTCGGCGCGGGTGAGGGCGAGGCCCTCCTCGTCGATGACCTTGCCGAAGATCTCTTCGATCTGGCGCCGGACCTCGACCTGGTTGGACAGGTCGAGCTTCGGGTCGAGGTCCTGGATGACGCGGTTCTGGATGCGGAACTTGACGTCTCGGAACGACTCGCGGACGGGTCCGCCGGTCATCAGCCGAGGCGCCACGGCGGGCGCGGTCGGGACGTTTCCGCCGGGGCCGGGTCCGGCCGGTGCCGGGGCCGGTGCGCCAGGTGCTCCCGGCGCTGCCGGGCTCGCCGGGCTGCCCGGTCGAGCGCTTTCGATCCGCTTCAGCAGAGACATCGCCTATACCCCTTCATCGCCCCGAGGGGACGTTCTCGCGTTGATCATCGTAGTTCGGGTGATCAACGCCACGCGAACAACGACTTCTTGGCAGCCTTCGGATCGGCTGCGACGGCCTTGCTTCGATCGCCTGCGGCCACGACCTGCTGCTCGCCGGCGACCGATGTCGCGAGCCGCAGGATGTCCTGGGAGACCTGCGCCTCCCGGTTGCTGATGACGAACGGGATGCCCCGGTTCAGGGCGTAGACGACACTGCGGCCGTCACTGACGATCGTGTGCTCGATCTTTCGCCCGATGGAGCTCTCGACGTCGGCGACACGGATGCCGAGGGTCGAGTCCGCGCGATTCAGGACGAGGCGCACCTTGTTCCGATCGTAGCCAAGCTGCTCGGCGACCTCCAGGAAGAGGCGCATGTTCTTGATGCTCGTGATCTCGAGGCTGAGGACCGTCAGGATGCTGTCCGCCGCGTCGAGGATCGAGAGTGTGGTGTCGCTGAAGTGCGTCGTGCAGTCGACGATCACGAGGTCGTGGCTGGCACGCAGGAGCTCGATGACCCGCTTGACGACCTGCGGCGTGACGAGGTCGGCCTGTTCGGGGCCGGGCGGGGCCAGGAGGACCTTCACCCCCGACGAGTGGCCGATGACCCAGTTCTCCATGGTCTCGGGCGTCTCGTGGTCGAGATCCGTGATCGCCTCGGAGATCGACTTGTTCTTCGGGTTCAGGTTGAGGAGCACGCCGACGTCGCCGAACTGGAACGAGGCGTCCATGACGACGGTCTTCTTGCCGAGCGAGCTGGCCGCGGCGACCCCGAGGTTGACCGCGATCGTCGTCCGGCCGACGCCGCCCTTCGGGCTGAACACGGCGATGACCCGGCCCGGTTCACGATCGCCCTCGGCGTGGACCGTGCCGTTCGTGCTCCCGCCCTGGGTCGCGGTCTGGATCGTCAGGCGACTCATCTTGTCGCGCTCGCGGCCGTAGACCTGGCGGATCGCCCCGGTGAGCTCGTCCGAGCTGAAGGGCTTGACGAGGAACTCGCGTGCGCCCGCGAGCATCGACCGGCGGAGATAGTCCGCCTCGCCCTGGACCGACATCATCACGACCGCCGACATCGGCGCCCGAGTCGAGAGCTGCTCCGTCGCCTGGATGCCGTCCATGTCCGGCATGTTGATGTCCATCAGGACCACATCCGGGTGGAGGCTCTCGGCCAGCTCGATCGCCTCGTTGCCGGACGACGCGGAGCCGACCACCTCGATATCGCTCTCAAAGCTGAGGAGCTTCGCGAGGTGGGTTCGGGTCTCGGGGATGTCGTCGACGATGAGGGTTCGGATCTGATCGGCCATCTGTTGCTGATTCGCCTTTACGGGTGGTTCGGATGGTTCGGTGGCTGGTCGCCGGGGATCGAGCGGCGCCGGACCGATGCGGTTCCGGCGCCGGTCAAACCTGTTCCGCCTGGTCGCTCCCCGGCGACCTGAGGTCCGGCGCTACGGCACCGGTGTCGGCAGGAGTGCCTCGATCAGCTGCGGCCGAAGCACGCCGTACTTGTCGATGAGGGTCTTGAGGATCACGCCATCGGTGATCTCGTCGACCGGGATGATGACCGCGTTGGTCACCGGGTCACGCTCCTGGAAGTCGGCGGCGGAGCGCAGGACGAGGCTGACGTTCGCGTCCATCTGGAGGAACTTCAGGACCTCGATCTGGTTCGCGGTGCCGGAGACGATAACGATCTCCTGCTGACCATTGAGGACCACGCCGCCGCCGGCGACCGGTACGCCGTTGGCGTCCGTGGGCGGTGGCGGCAGGATCGTCTGGATGACCTGCACGCTCTGGAGGAGCAGCTTGACGCTGTCGCCGTTCAGGCCCTGGACGACGGTGATCGACTGGTCGTCCGGGTTGACGGTCACGACGGGGAACGAGCTGCTGGTGAGGCCGATGACGATGTCCACGTAGTCGCCGGGCTTGATCAGCGTGCCGACGCCCGTGATCTGGTCGACCTGGAGCGGGAACGCGCGCCCGCCCGGTGGGACCTGGATGTCCACGGCCGTCGCGGTACCGGTGAAGGTCGTCTCGAGGATGATCTGGCCCGTGAGGACGTTCGTTCGGACGGTCCTGCCGATGGCCGAAGCCGCGAGGTGGATCGCGCCACCAGGGGCGTCGGCGAGGTTGACTTCCTCTTCGGTCACCATCTCGGCCGTCACGATCGTGCCGAGCGGAATGTCCACGACGGCCTTCACGATCTTCGTCTTGGTGACCTCACCACCGCCGCCATCCGGAGTCGGAGTCTGCGAGGACAGCAGCAGGATGACCCCAATGAACGCGACGATCGCAAGGAAGACCCCGATGAGCAGGATCAACCGATTAGAGCGCTTCAACGCGGAACCTCCCCAGGCGGTGTGACAGGTGGCACCACTCTAGCATCGGCTTGAAGCGGCGCGACTATACCTTTGGGCTAGGACCCAACCCGGGAAGACCCCCGAAAACCAGCCTGTTGCCGCACGATTCGGCCTCCTGACGGCGCCCAGGCTGGGCGCCGTGACCGGCTCTGCGGAGCTCCCCCGGAAACGCGCTCGGCCCGTCAGCGACGGGCCGAGTGGGCGTGGATCATCACGTTTCGTCGATGGCGCCGCCAGTTCAGATGGCGCTGCCGACGATGCTGAGCTTGTCGCTGATCTGCGACCCCAGAAAGATGAGCGCAAGGATGGCGACAATCGCGATGAGTGCGAGGATGAGTGCGTATTCGGCCAGCCCCTGGCCCTCTGCGTCCCGAGCAAGAAGCGCTCGGACGGATTCCACAACGGGACGGAACACTGGCGAATCACCTCCCTTCCGTCCGAAGGTCCCCGAGTGCAGTGAGAGCCGCCTTGCGGCGGCCCTCATCCGCTTACTTCGGTCGGAGGTGAGCTAGACGCTCGAGCCGACCACGCTGAGGATCTTGCTGATCTGTGCGCCCAGGAAAATCAGGGCCACGATCGCAACGATCGCGATGAGGGCGAGGATCAGCGCGTACTCCGCGAGACCCTGGCCTTCCTCGTCCCGACGAATCGATGAGATAAGTGCGGAAATGAACGACATGTTTGGCAGTACCTCCTTTCCTCGAATCTCCCCGCCTTGACTGGGCAATATCCCCGGTCGAGGCCGGAGGGGCCGCGCCATGGTCCATGGCGAACGTCCGGTTGTCAATGACCCGCTTCGTACTGGCCCCGTCATGCACCGCGCTCGGCTGTTGCGCCCGAGCCACAAGACAACGAACTGGAACCGCGGGGTTAACGGCAACGCGCGGGACGGCCGCCAAGTGGCCGCCAAAACAGAACCGCCGGGCCTTTCGGCTCCGGCGGTTCGTGACTGTCTGGTGCTCCGTCGCGAGGCCGGCTAGACGCTTGCCCCGACGGTGCTGAGGATGGCGCTGATCTGCGAACCAAGGAAGATGAGAGCGACGATCGCGACAATTGCGATCAGTGCGAGGATCAACGCGTATTCCGCGAGACCCTGGCCGTCCTCATCGCGCCTGACGGCGTCGACGAGACTGCGAAGCAGCATCACTCGGCTCCTGACCCCCGGCTACAGACCCGGCGTCCCGACGCTGCGATAGCGCCGTGTACGGATCGGCGCCTAGACGCTCGAACCAACCACGCTGAGGATCTTGCTGATCTGGGCGCCGAGGAAGATGAGAGCAACGATCGCGACAATTGCGATCAGCGCGAGGATCAACGCGTACTCCGCGAGACCCTGGCCTTCCTCGTCCCGACGAATCGATGAGATGAGTGCGGAAATGAACGACATGCGCTGCCTCCGATAGGTGGACCTGCCCTGATCAGGGTGGCCGCACGATACGGCCGGCAGCGGTGGTGCCGCGAGAGCCCTATTCGTCCCGTCCGAGACTAGGACCCCACCGGCCGCGGCTCGTTCACCAACGCGCCCGCAGCGCCCGCAGCGATGCTGGCTTCGAGCGGATCACCGTCGGATTCTCACGTGGCGGCAGTTATGCAAGTCCGAAAGGCGCGCCGGGCACCCCCAGGCTCAACGGAGTTCTCAATTCGTGCACGGCGGAGCGGTCGGTGGGGTGACTCCGCCTCCGTCACCGCATGCACCGCTGCATAACTGCCACCTGACGGCAATTTGACGGAAGGACGAGTCGTCGAACGTCGGCGACGCAGTCGAGTGGCGCAAGGAGGAGGTCGAGTGGCGCAAGGAGGAGGTCGAGTGGCGCCAGGCGCTCGTCAGGCGGAGGTCGCGACCGCCGAAGGCGAGCTGCCTGAGCTGCCCGAGCTGCCCGCGCCGCCCGCGCTGCCCGCGCCGCCCGCGCCGCCGGACGCCGACGTCGCCGACGGCGCTGAGTCCGAGGCTGACCGCGGTACGACGACGCGAAGGCGGCTGCCCTCGTCGAGGAGCGTCAGCAGGATGTCGAGGCTCGCGGCGCGACTCTGGATCTCGCGCCATGTCGCCGCTGGCAGCGTGATCAGGGACGCCACGCGCGCTGCCTCCGCGGCGACGCCCTCCGCCACCTTCTGCTCTTCGACCATCGCGGCGAGGGCCGGCGGCATCTCGCGCTTCTTGTCGTCCTTCGCGTCCCTGCCACGGCGCAGTCCGCGGAGCATGCCGCCGGATGCGGCCTGGGCGCCGGAGTCGTCCTGGACGAGCGCCGTCTTGAACGCCGCGACCTCGGCCTGGACCTCGTCCTGCCAGTCGACGCGGAGTTCGACCCGCTCGGGGTTGCCGGCGAGGTAGCCGGCGAGCGCATCGTCAAGGATCCGGAAGAGGCCGCTCTCGATGTCAACCGCGAGCCGCCGGTCCTGCCCGAGCGACTCGAACTCGACGGCCACGCCCGAACGGCGGCCGCGGTCGCGCGCGGCGCGCCGGAGCGTCGGCATGAGACCGAGGTCGTCGAGGACCATCGGCCGGACGTCGAAGATGAACGACTTCGTAGCCTCGAGCGTGTGCTCGACCATCTCGATGAGCTGGCGCACCTCGGCCCGCGCCGCCTCGGGCGACGCGCCGCCGACGATTCGCTCGACGATCTGGGCCTGGAGGACGATGTTCGTCAGGCTCTGGGCCGGTCCATCGTGCATCGCCCGGGCGATCTCGCGGCGAAGGTCCTCCTGGGCGGTCAGCAGCAGCCGCGACGTCACCGCGACATCGCCGGCCGCGCCGTCGCCGACCGCCCCAGCGCCCGCGCCGGGGGCCGTGTCGGCCGCGTCCAGCGCCGGTGCCTTCGACGGGTCATACGCGCCCAGGTAACCGGCCGCCGCGTCCCGGAAGCGAGCGAGCGACTTCTTCTTGCCCTCGAGGACCTCGGCCTGGGCCTCCATGATCGCGGCCCGCTTGGTGAGGGTGATGACCTGGTTCGCCAGCTCGACGACCGCCGCGGCATCGCCCGCGCCCCAGGCCGTCCCGGTGAGCTTGTCGGCGACGGACGAGCGCTTCGCCTCGTGGCGCGCGGCCTCGGTCTTCGCCTGACCGATGAGCAGGTCGATCTCCGAGAGCTCGCGATCGAGCCGCTCGATCTCGCCGGCGAGCTGTGCCCCCAGGTCTGTCGAGGCGGCCGCGGGGCCTGACACCGCGTCCTCGGTCACGAGGCTTCTCAGTCCTCCGGCATCTTGATCCAGCCCTGGCGCATCGCGTACACCACGGCCTGGGTCCGGTCGTTGACCGAGAGCTTGCGGAGGATCGAGGACATGTGGTTCTTCACGGTCTGCTCGCTGATCGACAGCGCGTAGGCGACCTGCTTGTTCGTCATGCCCTGGGCGATGTTGTCGAGGATCTCGACCTCGCGCGGGGAGAGAGGCGCGAAGATCGGCTGGGCGTCGGAGCCGTAGACGGCGAGCTCACGGAACTCCTTGAGGACGCGCGATGCGACCGTCGGTCGCGAGAAGACCTTGTCGTTGATCAGGTACTCGCCGTTCGAAACGCGGCGGATGATCTGGACGAGGTCGTCCGGCCCGACGTCCTTGAGGATGAACGCGGCAGCGCCGGCCTTGATCGCATCGAAGAGGTCGTCCTCGTCCTCGGCGGACGCGAGAACGATGACCGCGGTCGAGGGCAGCTCGCGCTTGATCCGGCCCGTCGTCTCGATGCCACCCGGTGACGGCAACGACACGTCCATCAACACGACGTCCGGCGACGTCTCGAGGGCAACGTCGACCGCCGATCGGGCATCGTCGGCCTCGCCGACGACCTCGAGATCGGCCTCGCGAGAGAGGATGTTCGCGATCCCGACGCGGAAGAGGACGTGATCGTCGACCACGAGGATCCGGATGACGTCCGAACCTACCCGGCGCCGCCGCTCCGGGCCGCTGTAATCGACTGCGCTCATGTGTTCTCCCTCGTTGCCCCCGCGTCCGAGGCCTCGCTCCCGTGGGCTGCCGGGATCGCGAGTCTCACGACGGTGCCGCCGTCTGGGCGTGATCGTACTTCGAATCGAGCCCCGATCAGCTCTCCACGTTCACGCATGAACTGCAGTCCGAAGTTGCGGCGGCCTCGGAGCGCCACGGTCGGAACGTCGAAGCCGCGACCGTCGTCGCGGATCTCGAGGACGTAGTCCGTGCCCTCGACGTGGCTCCGGACGGCGACATGCGACGCTTCGGCGTGCTTGCGGACGTTCTGGAGGGCCTCCTGGACGACGCGCAGGACGACGGTCTGGGCCGCATCACTGAGGTGCTCCGCCGATGCGGACAGGTCGAGGGTCACCGGGATGCCGACGAGGTCGCTCATCCGGTCGGCCGCCTCGCGGATCGCGCCATCGAGCCCCAGCTCGACGAGCAGCGGCGGTCGCAGCTGGCTGATGAACGAACGAACGTCGCCGAGCTCGCGCCGCAGGAGCTCGCGCAGGAACCGCAGCTCGGTCTTCGCGAGCCGGCTGTCCTCCTCGACGACGCGCTCGATGTACTCGACCTGGAAGATCGCGTTCGACAGCGCCTGGGCCGGTCCGTCGTGGACCTCCTGGGCGAGCCGCGAACGCTCGGCCTCCTGGGCCTGGACGATCCGCATCTGGACGTCGGCCCCGCCGGTCGAGTCGCCCTCGAGCGACACGTCGCCGCGCTCGAGGAAGAGCCAGGCGTTCTCGAGGCTCTTGAGGGTCACGTCGATCCGGCCGAGCTCGGCGCGCTGGCGGCCGACCTCGATGCCGAGGACCGAGAGCTCGCGGCGCATGGCGTTCGCCCGGGCATCACCGGTGCCGTCGTCCCGGCTGGGCAGGGTCCCGTTCGCCTCGCCACGGGTATCGGCAGAATCGGCGGCGACGCCGTCGGCCTTGAGCCTGTCGGACGAGCGCTCGTCGACCTCGTCGCGGAGGCTCTCCCAGCGGTTCAGCTCCTCGAGGTAGGCCTCGCGGAACTTCGTCCGGACCGAGCGAAGGGTGTTCGCGGCGGCCGTGACGGCGGCCTGGGATTCGGCCAGAAGCGCATCGAAGCGGGCATCGCGAGGACCGGTGCCCGGACGCGCCGCTGGAGCGTCGGTGTGAGCGTCCATCGTCATCGGGCCGCGAGTCTACCTACCGCTCATGGGCAGGCGATCTGGTACACCCGTACTCCCTCGAGCAGCCGACTGGCGGTGGGGTTGAGGGTGGTGCCGAAGTCCAGGAGGCGGAAGCAGTCCGCGCCCGGCAGGTCCGAATCGACGACCTCCGGCCACTGGCCGCCGTTGTCCGCCTGGACGACGAGCAGGGTCGCATCGAAGCCGGCGGCCTTGGCCAGCTCGAGGACGTTCTCGGGCGGCTCATCGGGCAGCCCAAGGGTTCGGACGCGGGCATCCTCGGCCAGCCAGATCGGGAAGTCGCTGATCACCGGGGAGTGGTCCGGTCCCAGCTTCTCCCCGACGGCTTCGAGGGCGACTTCGAGCGCGCGATAGCGCGCCGCGGTCGCGTCGCCGTCCCGCCCGAACCCGGGCAGGAGCACGAAGAGGAAGAGGAAGCTGCTCGCGACGGTGAAGGCGGGAGCGAGCCAGGCGACCGGCCGCGTCCAGCCGCGGGCGCGGCCGGCGACCTGCACCGCGCCGTCGAGGATGAGCAGGGCCGAGATCACGACGAGGACGTGGGCCGCGCCCGCGGCGTGGAGGAACGTGCCCCACGTCGTCGCGACCGGGAAGATCAGCGTCGTCGCCCAGAAGGTGATGACCGAGAAGAGGAAGAGCGGCCGCATCGCCGCGATCCGGCCGGTCCAGAACAGGCCGCCGATGCCGATGATCGAGACCGGGATCCCGAGGATGAGCAGGACGTTCACGAGGTTGTGGAGGAAGCCCTCCACGCGCAGCCCGGCGAGCTTCGCCGGCCCGAGCGCGAGGTAGCGCTCCAACGTCGGCCGGTCGATGAACGCGAAGATGTCGCGGCCGGTGATCGAGAAGGCATTCAGCACCGCCTGGCCGGGCAGCGGCGAGCCGAACACGAGCCAGTCGCGGATTGCCCAGGGCAGGAACACGAGGATCGCGACGGCCGCCGCCCCGCCGACGAGCTTCGCCCAGTCGCGCCAGCCGCGTGACGCGCCGATCGCGCAGATCGCCCACGTCAGGGCGAGCCAGATCGCTTCGTTGCGGGTCAGGGCGGCGAGGCCGAGGAGGAGCCCGAGGGCCAGCACTCTCCGGTCGAGAGGCGACGGCGCCCCGCCGTTCGGCGCGGGTTTGGCGACGATCCGGCCCATCAGCAGGCAGCAGCCGAGGGCGAGCGCCGCGAACGGGATCGTCGAGTCTGGCAGGGCCGAATGGAGGACGAGCGGCATGTAGACGGCGGCGGTCAGACCCGTGCCGATCGCGAGCGCCCGGGCGCGACCATCCGGCATCGCGATGTCCTCGGCGATGTCCGCGGCGAACCGCCAGCCAAGGACCGGCACGAGCGCGCCGACGATCGTCGGCGCCCACTGCGACGCGCCGAAGGTCGGACCGAAGATCAGCATCGGCAGCGCCGACAGGAAGGACGGCAGGGGCAGCCAGACTTCGAAGGCCGGCCGCGGGAAGGTCAGCGGCGGCGTGGCGTAGCTCCAGAGGGCGTCGGAGATCAGGCCGCGGCCCTCGACGAGGTTCCGCGCGACACCGAAGTAGTAGGCGGTGTCCTCGGGTCGCGGATAGGTGATCAGCGACGCGGCCCAGATTCGGACGAGGAGCGCCAGGAGGAAGATGCCGGCCGCGGTGGCCAGCGCCTCGCGGTGGCCAACACCGGACTTGATCGCGCCTCCCCCGAGGGTGCTCACGGGCGCAGGCTAGCCGCTACTCGTCGCAACGCGTATCCCCGGGTGCGGTGCAGACCGGATAGAGGGCGAGGCGGGGCGTCCCGCCGTCCTCGGCCGGGATCGAATAGGCGGCCGGACCGATCCACGGCGGTCGGTCATCGTCGGTCAGCACGCCGGCCAGCGCTCGAGCCGCGTCCTCACGCTCGAGGATCAGCCAGCGCGTGTCGTACGCGCGGGCGACGGCTTCGATCGTCTCGATCGGATCGTCCGGCGTCACGACGCCGGGTCGGCCGGTCCAGTAGTTCCAGCCGGCGGCGTCGATCGTGAGCAGCCGGTCGTTCGGGTCGACGCCGAGATCGTCGAGCTGCGCGGCGAGCTCGACGCGAGGCGTTCGAAGGCTCGCCCAGCCGGCCTGGGTCTGGCGCCCGAACACAACGGCGGTCGCGATCGTGATCGCAACGATGCCCCAGACGAACACCGAGCCGGCGGCATCCTCCTGCCATGCCCGCCGACGCGCGGCCAGCGCGCCAACGAGGAGCAGCACGCCCTCGAGCGACAGGATCGCGGCGTGCGGCGCGAGGCCGATCGCGGAGTGGATGAACGCCCCGCCCGGAACGTGGAGCGGGTAGATGAACGTTGCGCCGGCGAAGACGACGACGGTGTAGACGAACCACGGGTGGAAGTCGGGCGAACCGCGACGGCCGAGCATGCCGAGCAGCAGGAACGGAAGCAGGACGATCGAGGTGATGACCACGATGAAGTTGCCGATCGCCGAGACCAGGCCGTCGAGGCGGCTCGCGAGGATGGCCTCCGGGCCTTGCGCCAGGAAGCGTTCCAGCGTGGGATGGGCGGTGATCGAGTTCCACTCGGAGATGTTCAGGATCCAGAGCGCGGCTCCAGAGGAGGAAGTCGGCGAGATCGAGCCGAACGTCGCCAGCTGACGCAGCCACCACGGCCCCATCACCAGCACGAATGCCACCACGAACCCGGCCGCGGCGACCCATGAGATCGGGCGCCGATCGTCGACGCGGGCCCAGCCGCCCGAACCGGTCCGTCGTCGTCGCCAGCGAACGCGATCGAGGAGCCAGACGACGCCCATCGCGCCCGCAAGGAGCACGCCGTCGTTTCGGGCCAGGCTGGCGAGGCCGGCGAGGAACCCCGCGATCACGAAGGCGCGCCCGTCGCCCTTCAGCCCGCGCGCCGCGCACCACAGCGTCGCCGCCACCAGCGGGTGCAGGATCGCGAAGTTCTCCGGCTGGGCCAGGAAGACCGTCCCGGCTCCCGGGATCGCGCTCAGCACTCCCGCTGCTGTGGCCACGACGGGCCGCGCCTTCGCATCCTTTGCGATCGCCCAGGTCAGCGGTGCCGCCAGCG
>DASRJS010000082.1:0-28999 GCA_035649355.1 Candidatus Polarisedimenticolia bacterium | reverse complement strand
CCGACGCCAAAGCCCGATCGCAGACTCATCTTCAAGAGCGCCGGGTTCGCGATCACCGTCCCGTCGGAGTGGAACGTCGCCTCGGCGGACAGCCAGGCAGTGACGCTGGGCACTCGATGGGGTCTCGGCCCGACCTGGGACATGACGTACACGCTGACGATGTCGATCACCTCGGCGAACGTCACGTTCGACGACGCCCTCACCGCGGTGCTTGGCGGTCGTGCCGAGTCGACCTGGACGCCGGTCGCGATTAGTGCCGGGCGCGCGGTTTTCGTGCCGTCGACCTCGCTGGATCCTCCGCCGCTCGTCCTCATTGAGCACGGCGACCGCGTGGTCACGCTGGCTGTCAGGGATCTCGCGACACCCGGCGCAGGTGGGACAGCGCTTCGTGAGATGGCCGCGAGCTTCGAGTGGCTGGACCAGCCAACGGCGTCGCCGAGCAGTGCGCCTACGCCCGGGGCGCTCACGAACACCTACACGGACCCATCGGGGTTCGAGGTTCGGTATGGGCACCAGTACAGTCATGACGACCTGACGCAAGTCAACCCTGGCCTGGTCAGTGTCACGGTGGTGGGTACGTGCAGCTTCGACTTCTGCCCGCTGTCGGCGATCCTCTCTGGCGGGACACTCGATGAGGGACCCGTGGTGGCGTTCGATCCGCTACGTCGTGTCGCCGGCACTTCGCTTGACGAGCTCGAAGCGGCCTGGGTGGACCTGTTTGGCCCGCTCACGAGGACGCCGAGAAGCATCATGGTGGACGGGGAGTTCGGCCGGCTCCTGCAGTCGGGCGACAGCGCAGCAGCGATCCTCGTCATCCATCGCGATCACGCCTACGCGTTCGTCGCGCGACCGTTCTTGAACTTCGGCCTCAACACGGAGTTCCTGAACACGGTCGTCGTCAACTTCACCTTCGTCGAACCGTCGTAGGCGAATCAAAAGCGGCGCCCGAGGGCTCGGGCGCCGCTTCGTGAGCTCAGATCAGACCGGGATGAATGTCTGGAGCCACTCCCGGCCGAAGAAGACGAGGAACGCGATCGCCACCACCCACATGAGCGGATGGATCGCGGCGGCCTTGCCACGGATGACCTTGATGAAGACCCACGACACGAAGCCAGCACCGATGCCGGTCGTGATGTCGTAGGTGAGCGGCATCAGGATCAGAGTGAGGAGCGCTGGGATGCCCTCCTCAGGGTCTCGGAAGTCAATCTCGCCAACCTGCGTGAACAGCAGGAAGCCGACGAGGATGAGGACGGGCCCGGAAGCCTCGAACGGAACGAGCAGGACGAGCGGGGCCGCGACGATCCCGACGAGGAACAGCAGGCCAGTCACGACGGACGTGAAGCCAGTCCTCCCGCCCTCGCCCACGCCCGCGGCGCTCTCGATGTAGCTCGTGTTCGAGCTGACCCCGGCGAGACCGCCAGCCGCAGCGGCCACCGAGTCGACGAGCAGGACGCGCGAGAGATTCGGGACCTTGCCGTCTGGCGTCATGATCCCGGCCTCTTCGCTGACGGCGGTCACCGTGCCCATCGTGTCGAAGAAGTCCGACAGCATGATCGAGAAGATCACGAGCACCGCGGTCAGGACACCGAGCTTGTCGAACACCTCGCCCACGGCGCCAAGCGGCTGCCCCAGGGTCGACAGATCGACGCCAGTGTTGAAGAGGTTGTCCGGGAACTCCTTGACGGTCCCCCAGCCGAGCTCGGTCACGACGATCGCGACGACCGTCGTGACGACGATGCTGATCAGCAGCGCGGCGCGAACGCGCAGGACGTACAGCGCGATCGTCACGGCCAGGCCGACGAGCATGACGACGCTGTTGATCGTCACCGGGAAGACGAACTGGACCGGCGGGACGGGGATGCCGGTCGACTTGACCAGGCCACCGTCAACGGCGCCGATGAACAAGATGAAGAGACCGATGCCGACGGCGATCGCCCGCTTCAAGTTGGCGGGCACCGCGTTCATGACGGCCTCCCGCAGGCCCAGCAGGACGAGGATCGTGATGACGACACCCTCGATGAGGATGACGCCCATCGCACCCTGCCAGCTGAGGCCACGACCGAGAATCAGCGAGAAGGCCACGACGCCGTTCAGGCCGAGGCCCGCGGCGATCGCAATCGGCACGTTGCCGACGACGCCCATGGCGATCGTCATGATCCCGGCGACGAGCGCGGTCGCGGCGCCGACGGCGACCGGATCCGGCCCCACGAGCACGCCTTCCGTGTTCTTGACGCCGAGGATGATCGGGTTCAGGAAGATGATGTAGGCCATGACCGCGAAGGTCGTGACCCCTGCTCGGATCTCCGTTGCCAGGTCAGTTCCGCGTTCCGCGAACTTGAAGTAATTCGCAATCGCGTCCACGCGCTGTGGCTCCTCCTCTCCCTACCGGCGCACCGAACCCGGGCGGGCGCGGTCGGCGCCTCCCGCGGACGGCCCTCATTCCGTCCGAACGGGCCAGCCGCGTCCCTCCACGCGGCCGTAATGCGGCCGATGGTAGCGCGGGCCGAACGCCCGGATCAGCCCTCCGCGTCGGGCCCGAGGAGCTCCATCTGGACGTAGCCCGAGGTGTCGAACTCGAGCTGCTGCGGCTCGGCGGGGAGCGCCAACGGCGCATCGGCCGCACCGACCGGGGCGAATTCGAGGACGACGCGTTCGTCGCCCTGGACGAGCGTGTAGACGAGAAGCTGGTCGGGTCCGGTGTCGAACTCGAGGTGCTCGAACGAATCGACGTTGAGGCTGATCGAGATCGGCGTGAAGTAGCTCGAGACATCGGGCTGGTCGACGACGATCCGCTCGACCCAGCCTGTGCCGCTCGAGACGGCGTCGCGGCCGCGCATGAAGCGGTAGCTCACCGTCTGCTTGAGGAGCGGCCGGAGGAGGTTGAGCATGTCGTCGCGCGACGACACGAGGCCCTGGTTCACGAAGAACTTGACCGGCAGCTCGCTGGGCACGGGCGGCACCTCCGGAGGGCACATCGCCGGGGGGTCAGGACGCCGGAGATGGTACTCCAGGGAGGCGGCTAGGATCGCGTCGGAGGTCAGCCATCGACATCGTCCTGCCCGGGCTGTGGCGCATCCGGATCCCCCACATGCTGGGCTTCTCGAACGCCTACCTCGTCGCTGCCGGGGGCGGGCTGGCGATCGTCGACACCGGGACGGTCGGGGCGCTTCGGCCGATCCTGGCCGGCATCCGCGAGGCGGGTCGCACCACGAGCGACGTTCGCGACATCGCGCTCACGCACGCGCATTTCGACCACGCCGGCACGGTCGCCCGACTTGCGGCGATCACGGGCGCCCAGGTCTGGGTCCACGAGGCTGAGTTGCTGGGGATCCGGACGGGCAGCTCTGGCTCGCTGCCGACGTTCGAGCCCGGCTGGATCGCCGCGATCATGCGCCGGCTCCCCTCACCCGGCTTCCGCGCCTTCCCGGCGGCCCAGGCGTTCGCGGATGGCGCGACGATCGCGGGCGAGCTCCGGGCCATCCACAACCCGGGTCACACCCCCGGCCACTCCGCCTACCTCTGGTCGGCGCATGGCGGCGTCCTGTTCACGGGTGACACGCTGACGAACTTCGGGCGCGTCCGGCTGGGGTTGTTCAACGGCGACTGGCCGATGACCAAGGCCGCCGCCCGGCAGCTCGCGGCCCTCGACTTCGACACCGTCGTGTTCGGGCACGGGCCGCCGATCGTCGGCAAGGCGACGGTCCAGCTCAGGAAGGACGTCGAGCGGATCGCGGGGTGAGGCGCGCGCGAGCGTTCGTCTGCGCAGGTTCCAACCCCGGAGGGGCCGTCTTCCGGGTGATGCGCGTCGGTGGAATACGAAGGGCGGAGTCGGCGCGGTCGCCGCGTATGATCGCGCCGTGCTCCTCGCGCTGAACGTCGGAAACACGAACGTCAGCCTCGGCCTCGTTCGCCGGGGCAGCCTCGTGGCGCGTCGCAGCGGAGCGACAAACCCGCGGACCACCGCGGACGAGCTGGACCTGCTTCTCGACGGGCTGTTGCGCCTCGAGGACGCGTCGTTCGGCGATGTTGCCGCGATCGCCCTGGCGTCCGTCGTGCCGCCGGTGACCGCGGCCGTCGAGGCCATCGCCGCGCGCCGCGAGCGCCCGCTCGTCATCGCGTCGGCCGGAACGGTCCCGATCCCGGTCCGCGTCGACCGGCCGGCCGAGGTCGGCGCCGACCGCCTCGTCAACGCCCTCGCGGCCGGGCGACTCCACGGCAGCCCCGCGATCGTCGTGGACCTGGGCACAGCAACCACGTTCGACTGCGTCGCCGCCGACGGCGCCTACGTCGGTGGCGCGATTGCCGCGGGCCTCCAGCTCGGGCTCGATGCATTGGCCACGTGGACGGCGAAGCTGCCGCGCCTCGACGCCCGGCAACCGGATCGCGCGATCGGCCGGGACACGGCCTCGGCCATGCTCTCGGGCGCCGTGCTGGGGCACCAGGCCATGGTCGCCGGCCTGCTGAAGCGCATCCGCTCAGAGCTCGCCGACGCCAGCGACGCCCGGCCGGAAGATATCCACGTGATCCTCACGGGCGGTGTGTCGGCGATGCCCTGGGCGGCCCAGCTCGATGGTGTCGAGGCGATCGATCCGGATCTCACCCTCAAGGGCCTCGCGATCCTGCATGCCGAGGTCATGGGCGGCGAGCCGCTGCGGCTGGAGCTGCCATGACGGACGCACTCACGGGCCGCCTCATCGCACTCGGCGTGACCGGCTCGATCGCGGCCTACAAGGCCGTCGAGCTGCTGCGCGCGCTGACCGCGGCCGGCGCCGACGTGGTGGTGCTGCTGTCGCCGGCCGCCACCCGCTTCGTCGGACCGTTGACGTTCGCGGCGCTCTCGCGCCACCCGGTCGAAACGGAGCTCATGGAGCTGCTGCCGGATGGCCGGATCGGCCACATCGTCGTTGCCGATTCCGCGGACGCCATCGTCGTCGCGCCGGCGACCGCGCACTGGCTGGGGGCGATGGCGAACGGCCTCGCCGGCGACGTCGTGACCGCGACCTGCCTCGCGACGAGCGCGCCGGTGGTCGTCGCACCGGCGATGGACGGCGAGATGTGGCGTCACCCCGCGACCCAGGGCAATGTCGCCCGGCTCCGGGATGCGTTCGGCTACCGGATCGTGGATCCTGACGTCGGCCCGCTCGCGTCCGGCCAGGTCGGCGAGGGTCGGCTCGCGGAGCTCGAGGCGATCGTCGCGGCAACGATTGCCGCCGTTGCCGATCGACCGGTTCGCGCGCCGGATGCCGGCGCCCGTCCGCCGCTTGCGCCGACGAGCCCGCGCGACGCGGACCTCACCGGCCGCCGGATCATCGTCACCGCGGGCGGCACCCGCGAGCCGATCGATCCGGTGCGCTTCATCGGCAATCGATCGAGCGGGCGGATGGGCGTGGCCCTCGCTGAGGCCGCGCTGGACCGTGGGGCGGACGTCACGCTGATCGCGGCCGACGTGAGCGTGCCGCTGCCGGACGACCGCGCTCGGATCGTGCGCGTCGAGACCGCTGCCGAGCTGCGTGCGGCGCTCCAGGAGACGCTCTTCGAGCGCGGCCCAACGACCCCGATCGATGCCCTCGTCATGGCCGCCGCCGTCGCCGACTTCACGCCCGCGAAGGCGACGACGACGAAGCTCGAGCGTTCGGCCGGGCTGACGCTCGAGCTCATGCCGACGCCGGACCTGCTCGCCGAGATCGCCTCGAACCCGAACCGGCCGCTCCTCGTCGGCTTCGCGGCCGAGACCGGATCGCTGGATCGAGCCGCCGCGAAGCTCCGCCGGAAGGGCGTCGACCTGCTCGTCGCGAACGACGTCTCGGAGCCTGGCTCGGGCTTCGGGACGGACACGAATCGCGTCGTCATCCTTGATGCCGACGGCGGTTCGGCGCCGCTGCCGCTCCTCTCGAAACGGGAGGTCGCGGAGCGGATCCTGGACCGCGTCGCAACGGCATTGGACGCCCGGGATACGGCGGCGCAGACTGACGACATGAAGCCCAGCGATGCGGTGGAGGCCGGCCCGCGATGAGCGCTGCCCAGGAACAGATTCGACGGTTGACGGTCGCCGACGTCGCCCGGATGCATGCCGACGGCGAGCGGATCGCGATGCTCACCGCGTACGACTTCCCGACGGCGCAGATCCTCGACGAAGCCGGGATCCCGCTCCTCCTCGTCGGCGATTCGCTGGCCCAGGTCATGCTCGGATACGACTCGACCGTCCGCGTGAGCCTCGACGAGATGCTCCACCACACCCGGGCCGTCGCCCGCGGGACGAAGCGCGCGCTGGTCATCGGGGATATGCCGTTCCTGACCTACTCGGACCCCAAGACCGCGCTCACGAGCGCCGGGCGGTTCATGCGCGACGGCGCCCAGGCCGTGAAGATCGAGGGCGGTCAGCGCTCGGCGCGGATCGTTGAAGCGCTCAACCGGGCCGGCGTCCCGGTCATGGGCCACATCGGCTGGACACCCCAGTCGCAGGGCACGCTCGGCGGCAAGGTCAAGGTCCAGGGCAAGACCCGTTCGAATGCGCGCCAGCTGCTGTCCGACGCGTTTGCGCTGCAGGAAGCGGGCGCGTTCAGCATCGTCCTCGAGCTCGTGCCCGAGCAGCTCGCGGCCGCGATCACGGAGCGACTGTCGATCCCGACGATCGGCATCGGCGCCGGAGCGGGCTGCAGCGGCCAGGTCCAGGTCATCACCGACCTCCTCGGGCTCGGCGACTTCAAGCCACGCCACGCCCGCGCGTATGCGGACCTTCGCGGGACGATCCGGGCGGCGGCCGAGGCGTGGGCGAAGGACGTCGCAGCCGGCACGTTCCCGGGACCGGCCGAGAGCGTCCAGATGTCGGACGAGGTGCTCGCCGAGGCGCTTGGACGAAGCCCCCTCGACCGCGCCGACGACAGCGCCCAGCTGACCTCGATTCCGCTCGATCGCGACCTCTGAGCGCGACCAGCGAGGCGCCCGCCCGGCGCGACCCTTCCGAACCGGCGATGCAGGTCGTTCGAACGCGCGCCGAGCTTCGGGCGGCGCTGGCAAAGCTCCCCCGCCCCGTCGGGCTCGTGCCGACGATGGGCTGGCTCCACGACGGCCACCGCTCGCTGATCGAGCGCTCGCGGGCCGACAACGCGACGACGGTCGCGACGATCTTCGTCAACCCGCGCCAGTTCAACGACTCGGCCGACTTCGAGAAGTACCCGCGAAACGAGGCGCGCGACGTGCAGCTGCTCGAGGACGAAGGCGTCGACCTGGTCTTCGCGCCCGACGTCGCCGAGGTCTACCCGCCGGGCTTCGATACCCGCGTGAGCGTCGGCGAGATTGCCCGACCGCTCGAAGGCGCCGCGCGGCCCGGCCACTTCGATGGCGTCGCGACCGTCGTCGCGATCCTGTTCGACCTCGTCGCCGCGGACCGCGCCTACTTCGGCCAGAAGGACGCGCAGCAGGTCATGGTCATCCGCCAGATGGCGCGCGATCTCGCGCTCCCGACGGAGGTTGTGACCTGTCCGACCGTCCGCGAAGCCGACGGCCTCGCCCTGTCCTCCCGGAACGCGCGACTGACGCCCGACCAACGGGCGGCGGCGACCGTGATCTGGCGAGCCCTCTCCGCCGCGCGCGACGCCTGGAACGGAGGGGAGCGATCGGCCGAGGCGCTGCGTCAGCGGATGAGCTCAGAGCTGGCGACGGAGCAGACTGCCGTCGTCGAGTATGTGTCGTGTGCGGACAGCCTGACGCTCCACGAGCTCGACACGATCGACGGCCCGGCGCTGCTGTCGCTGGCGGTTCGGTTCGGCGAGGTCCGGCTCATCGACAACGAGCTGCTGGAGTAGCGGAACCGTCGCCCGAGGCCCGGTGTAAGAGCATCGACGGCCAACCCATGAGGACCTTCGAGATGCTTCGAACCCGACGTTCTCACCGACGTTTCGTGCTCGCGACCTTCGCCGCGATCGCCGTGCTCCTGATCGGCGCCACGCTCGCGGCAGCCAAGGAGGGCGGGATGGCGCGCCTCGCCGCGCCCCTCCCGGCGGACGCCGAGCCGGGCTCAACGATCACGGTGTACTGGTCGCTCGAGTCGTTCGTCAACGACAACGGTGACATGGGCCCGTTCAGCGCCGGGGGCGTCTACATCAAGCTCATCGGCAGTGACGTCTCCGAAGCCTTCGGCCGGGAGACCACGCCGGGTCACTACGTCGCCGATGTGGTCGTGCCGAACGGCGGGATCCGATCCGCGGAGTTCGGCGTTGCGGGCGAGTCCACCGTGAACGGCGTCCACCAGCGCACGAACATGGTCTTCCAGTTCGACGGGCAGCTGGTCCAGCGGAATCCCCCGCCGAAGGTCGCACCGAACGAGCCGGCCGCGCAGCCGGGGCCGGCCTCGACGACGCCGCAGCCTTCGACAGCTCCGACGATCAACCCGCTGCTCATCCTCGGCGCGATTGCGCTCGCTCTCGCAGGAATTGGGACCGTCCTGACGGTTCGACGGCGCGGCGCCCTCGCCTAGCTCTCTCATCGCCAGGACTTCTCGGCCGGGCGTCCGCGACGGGCGCCCGGTCGCCGATTCGCGAGGCCATCGCGACGGTGCGCGACTTCCTCAGCGCACCACGCGGTAGCGCAGGTAAACGAACCTCGAGTTGAAGGTGCGCGTCTCGACGAGCTCGACAGCCACGCGGCGCTCGCGCTGGGGGAAGAACGGAATGCCTCCGCCAACCAGCACCGGGTGGACGATGGCCCGATATTCGTCGATCAAGTCCAGCGCGGCCGCCTCGGCGGCGAGCGTCGCGCCACCGATCGCGATCTCGCTTTCCCCGGGTTCAGCTCGCAACCGCTCGATCTCCTCGGCCAGGCCGCCCGAGGCCAGGCGGGCATTGCCCTGCACCGCCGACAGCGTGGTCGAGAACACGACCTTGGGCAGCGGATTCCAGAGTGCTGCCCACTCGCGCTCGGCGTCGTCGAGCGGCTGATCCTGGCCGGCGGTCTCCCAGTACAGCATCGTCTCGTACAGCCGTCGCCCCAACAGGTGGACGCCGACGTGTCGAATGTCGTCGATCCAGAAGCGAAAGACCTCCGGGTCGGGCTCCGTCCAGTCGAAGCTGCCGTCGGGCCCGACGATGTAGCCGTCAAGGGAGACGCCCATCGAATAGGTCACGCTGCGCAACAGAAAGCCTCCTCGGTCGCGGGTTCCAAACGCGCGCCGTCGTCGCTCAGTGTGACTAGACGCGAGCTGCTGGAGGTTCGGTCGCGACCTCGAGCATCCGGCCGATGTCGAGGTGATCAGCGACGAGGGCTTTGATGAGCTCGATCTTCGTGTGGTCGGCGGCATGCGTCTTCACGAGGAGGTCGTGGACCTCGGACGCGACCGTATACGTGTCCTCGCGGACGAGCGTGGCGAAGAGGTCGGCCCGCCGGATGGCATCGAGGACCGCCGGGCGCGGCCTGTAGCCGCCGGTCAGGACGAGGCCGATCGCCGCTCCGTCGTGATCCACGCCATTGCCCGCCGGCGCGGTCAGCTCATCCATCGTCGCGCCCCGAGGCCGGCCCATGAGGTGGGCTGTGGTCAGCGCGAGAATCGCGTCCTCGCGGTCGCCGGGGACGATGACGAGCGTTCCGGGCCCCACCCGCTCGAGCATGTGGCCGGGCTGCATCGCGCCGATGGCGACGCCATCGATGACGAGGTCGAGGTCCGGCCCGGGGTGGATGAGCTCGCCATGGACGCCCTCCTCGATCATTTCGAGCGTCGGGTTCGACAGGATCGGCTGGCGGGGCAGGATGCCGAGCAAGGGGATGTCGTGGCGGGCGAGACCGCGCTCGAGCACACGGGCAATCCCGGGCTGGGCCTCGACGTCGACCTTATTGACGATCGCGCCCGCGACCGTCACGCCATGCCGCCGGAACAGGGCTGCGTTGAGGACGATCTCGTCGATCGGGCGGCCGACGCCGCCCTCGCTGATGATGATCGCGGGGCTGCCCAGGAGCGACGCAACGGTCGCGTTCGAGAGCCCGATGACCGCGCCGACGCCGGCGTGGCCGGTGCCCTCGATCAGCAGGACGTCGTGCTCGGCGAAGGCGCGATGGGCCTCGACGATCCGGGCGCCGAGGTCGTCGACGACCTCGCCGGCGATGTAGGCCTTCGTGAAGCCGCGCGGGATGTGGACCGGGCTCATGTTCGGGTAGGCATCGGGGAGCCCGAAGACCTCGTGCATGAGCACGGCGTCCTCGTCCGCCGGCTGGCCGTGGTCGATGACGGTCCGCTGTCCGACGGGCTTCATGAAGCCCGTCTTCAGGCCCTGCCCGAGAAAGCCGTCGACGAGGCCGAGCGCGGCCGTCGTCTTGCCGCGGTTCTGGCCCGTCGCCGCGAGGTAGAGGTGGCGCATCGCGACGCGCCGGTGGCTCGGCTGTGCCGGGTAACGCGGCCTAGCCGCGGGTCTGGGTCTTGCGCTCGATGAGCGCGACGGCGTCGCGGAGGCGCGCCAGGGCCTCGGCGTCAACGGCGTCCGGCTCGAGGTATGGCCCGAGGCGGTCGAGGATGTCGGCCACGAGCCCGAGATAGACCGATGCGTCGGCCATGAAGAACTGCGGCTCGTTGTTGTAGCGGACGAGCGTGAGGCGGCCCTGGAGGACGCGACGCTCCTCGACGTGCGCGATCTGCGTCGCGAAGTTGTGGCCCTGGATGCCGTCGGGGTTGTTGAGGAAGTTGAGCGCGTTGTCGATCGCGAGCCCAAAGCGCGCCCGCCACGCGACCAGTCGCTCGTGGACCTCCGGCGCGATCCTGACCTCCGCGACCTCGTCGAAGACCTCCGGCGCAACGGTGAGCAGGCCGACGAGCGTCGCTCCGGCACGAGCCCCGAGCATCACCTGGAGGCTGCGCTCCAGCGTGAAGACTTCGGAGTCGAAACGCGGGCTCGTGATGACGTCGGTCAGCAGGTCCTCGACGTTGTCGAGCGTGCCGGCCTCGCCCATCGCCGTCGCGAGCGCGGCGATCTCCTCCTTGAAGAGGAACTTTTCTTCGTGATCAAGCATCCGCCCGATCGTAGCATCCGGCGATTCGGCATCCAGAGAGCTCGCGCGCTTCCCGGTGCGGCGAGGCCCTAGGCCCTAGGGCGATCCGATGATCGTCTGATGCCCATTTCAGGGGCTAAGCGAGCCACAAGGCGGACCGACGGCCGCCCGGCGAGTGGAAGCCGTGCACGAGTAGCTGCTAGGACTGTCGTTTTCGAGTCCTAGACGCCCGGCTTAGCCAAGGAATGATCATCAGGCGTGCATGGCGGGCCACAAGGGGGCCCGAACGCTCCCCCGGTGTGTCGACCCCGACGGGCTACGGGTACAAACCCCGCATCGACATCGCGTCAGCGACGCGCTGGACCGCGACAAGGTACGCGGCCGTGCGCATGTCGCACTGCTCGCGGCGGGCGACGGCGAGGACCTCCTGGAAGGCCTTGACCATGATCCCGCGGAGCTTCTCGTTGACGACGGCCTCGCTCCAGTGGTCGCGGTTCAGGTCCTGGACCCACTCGAAGTACGAGACGGTCACGCCGCCGGCGTTGCAGAGGATGTCCGGGATCATGAACTTCGAGTTCTTGAAGAGGATCTTGTCGGCCTCAGGCGTCGTCGGGCCGTTCGCGGCCTCGGCGATCAGGCGCGCCTTGACCTTGCCGGCGTTGTGCTCCGTGATCTGGCCCTCGAGGGCGGCGGGGATCAGGATGTTGCAGTCGACCTCGAGGAGCTCGGCGTTCGAGATGTCCTTCGCACCTGGGAAGCCCTGGACGGTCCCGTGCTCACCCTTCCACGCGACGACGCGGTGGATGTCGAGCCCTTCGGGGTTGTGGATGCCGCCGGTCGAATCGGAGACCGCGACGACCGTCGCCTTCTCGGCCTCGATGAGCTGGGCCGCGATCGAGCCGGCGTTGCCGAAGCCCTGGATCGCGACCGTCGACTTGTGCAGCTCCATGCCAAGGTGGCGGGCCGCCTCGATGACGCAATAGACCGTTCCGCGTGCCGTGGCCTCGTTGCGGCCTTCCGAACCGCCGAGGCTGATCGGCTTGCCCGTGACCACGCCCGGCACCGTGTAGCCGGCATGCATCGAGTAGGTGTCCATCATCCAGGCCATGATCTGGGCGTTCGTATTGACGTCCGGAGCCGGGATGTCCTTCTCGGGGCCGACGAGGACCTCGATCTCGGTGAAGTAGCGCCGGGTCAGCGCTTCGAGCTCCTTCTGCGAGAGCTGCTTCGGGTCGACGATCACGCCACCCTTGCCACCGCCGTACGGGATGCCGACGACCGCGCACTTCCAGGTCATCCACATCGCCAGCGCCTTGACCTCGTCGATGGAGACGTCCTGGTGGTAGCGGATGCCGCCCTTCGCCGGACCGCGGCCGAGGTTGTGCTGGACCCGGTAGCCGGCAAACACGCGGACCGAGCCGTCGTCCATGTGGACAGGGAAGTGCACGGTCAGCTCGCGCCGGGGCTCGCGGAGGACGCGGCGCATGCCCTCGTCCAGGTTGAGCCGTTCCGCGGCAAGGTCGAACTGGCGCTGCGCCACGGCCCAGGCATTGATCGGGGCCGCGACGTTTTCGGTGGTCATGCGCGCTGGGCTCCTTGTGGAAGGCTCAGTGGAATGACCCGAGTATATCGGCCGACTGGCGCCTTCGGCCCCGAACCGCAACCGTGCCGCAATCGTTGGCCCAGGGCCTCCGAGGCTCAGGCCTTCGCGTAGAGGACGACCCCGCCGACGAGGCCCGGCCCGAGGTGCGGCCCGACCGAGGGCCCGACGATCTGGGTGCTCACTCGCGACGGGTCGATGCCGCCGGGGAGCTTCGAGATCAGCTCCTCGCGGAAGGCATCCGGCTCGGCCGGTGGTGTGTAGAGCACCGCGAGGCGCTCGAGTGGCCGGGCCGTCATCAGCTCGATGACGCGTTCGCGCGCTTTCGCCCGGGTTCGAACCCGGTCCGCCGTCTCGACCTGGCCGTCCCGGACCGTGATGATCGGCTTGACCGAGAGGAGCGTGCCGATCGCGGCCCGGGCGCCGCTGATCCGGCCGCCGCGCTTGAGATATTCGAGCGTGTCGAGCGCGACGTAGAGGTCGATGTCCGGGACCCGGGATTCGAGGATGCGCGCGATCTCGGCGCCTGACACGCCCATGTTCGCCATCTCGACGCCGAGCTCGGCCAGGATGCCCTCGCCCATCGACGCGCTCTGCGAATCGACGATGTGGATCTCGCGATCGGCGAGCATGCCGCGCGCGATCTCGGCGCTCTTGACCGTGCCCGACAGGGTGCCTGCTGGATGGATCGACACGACGGCGTCGGCGCCGTCCGCGAAGGCCTTGTCATAGGCCGCCTTGAAGTCGCCGGGCGCGGATGCCGCCGTCGTCGGAAACGGCGCGTCGGGCGCCGTCATCCGGGTCCAGAACTCGTCGATGGACATGTCGACGCCGGCCTTGTAGCTCTGCGCGCCGAAGTTGACGACCAACGGGACGATCGAGATGCCAAGGGCCGCCGCGCGGTCGGGCGGCAGGTCGGACGC
Organism: Candidatus Polarisedimenticolia bacterium; assembly: GCA_035649355.1. Taxonomy (GTDB): domain Bacteria; phylum Chloroflexota; class Limnocylindria; order Limnocylindrales; family CSP1-4; genus UBA5189. The sequence continues at coordinate 15,505 of DASRJS010000082.1, read as the reverse complement.
GGAGTCGGTGACGATCGCGACACGGCTCATCGGGGGTTCCTCCACGATCCCGCCGGCTCGGACCGGTCGGGCGCTGGCCGCGATGATACGGGCCCCGAGCGGCCCGGAACAGGGTCTCCGGTACCCTCTGTCGGTGGATCGCTCGTTGTGGGCCGTGCTCTTCGGAACGTTCACGCTCCGCTTCAGCACCGGCCTTACCGGGGCGATGCTCTCGTACTACCTGGCGGACCTCAACACGCGCAGCGTGGTCGAGGTCAGCCCGATCGTCATCGGCGTCTTCGCCGCGACGTTCTACCTCGCGGAGCTCGTCCTCTCGCCGATCTTCGGCATCCTGTCCGACCGGCTCGGCCACCACCGGGTGATGCTCTACGGTCCGGCGTTCGGCGCAGTCGCGGTCGTGATCACCGCGGTGACGACGAACCTGTTCCTGCTCGGCGGGACCCGCTTCCTCGAGGGCGCGTCGACGGCCGCGTCGGTGCCATCGATCCTTGGCTACATCGCGATCGCGACGGCCGGCAACGAGGCCCTCCGGGGCAAGGCCTCCGCACGGTTCGAGGGCGCAACGCTCGCCGGCATCGGCGCCGGCCTGATCCTTGCGGCGCCTCTCTTCGCGATCTTCCATTCCGGTGCGTTCCTGTTGAACGCCGTCCTCTACGGCGTCTCGTTCGCCATCTACCGGTTCGGCGTGTCGGACCCGGAAGCCGAGCGCGAGTCGATCAAGCTCGAGCATATCGGCCTCCGGCGCTACGGCCAGCTGCTGTCGAACGCGCACGTCCTGTGGCTGGCGCCGACATGGATCGCGGTCAATGCGTCGATCGGGCTGTGGTTCAGCCAGTCGCTCTTTGCGCTCCGGAACGGCGACGAGCGGTTCCCGGACCAGTTCCTCGCCCAGGGCTTCGACTATCCGCAGATCACCGCCGGCCTGCTCGTGATCGCGTTCATCTTCGGTGCGGGCATCATCTGGTGGGGCAACCGCTTCGCCCGCTATCGGCGAACGTCGATCATCCTGGCGGGCGTGCTCGGCGGCGTCGCCCTGGCGGTCGCCGGCCTGCTCGTCAATCACGTCGCGACGTCCGCGACGACGTTGCTGCCGATGCTCGTGGTGGGGTTCGCAGCGCTGATCGCGGCCGGTGGACTGTTCGTCCTCGCCGGCGCGACACCAGCGGCGGTCGGGCTCCTAGCGGACGTCACCGAACGCTTCCCGGCGGATCGCGGCGCCGTCATGGGCCTCTATTCCGTCTTCCTCGCGATCGGCCAGATCAGCGGCAGCCTGCTGGGCGGGTTCGCCTCGGAGTGGCGCGGCATCGACGGCCTCCTGATCGCGACCGGGCTGCTCCTTCTCATCGCGCTCGTGCCGCTCAACCGGCTGCGCGCGTCCGAGGACTACGCCGCTGGGCCGGGCGGGCCGGCTTCGCTGGAAGGTCGGGGCCACGCCGGTGGATGAGGAGCTCGACCCGCCGGCTGCCGCCGGTACAGGCGTCCCGTTGGCCCCTACCCCGATCGCCCGGGGCCGCCGCGGCGCGGTCGTCGCGCCGCACCACCTCGCGACGGCGGCCGGCCTGGAGATCCTCCGTCGGGGCGGCCACGCGGTCGATGCCGCGATCGCCACCAATGCCGTTCTCGCCGTCGTGGTGCCCGGCGGATGTGGCATCGGTGGCGACGCGTTCTGGCTCGTCTGGGACGCTGCCGATCGGCGCCAGCTGGCGCTCAACGGCAGCGGCCGCGCGCCGGCCGGCGCGGATCCGGCCGGCCTGCGAGCCCAGGGCCTCGAACGCCTCCCCGCGCGCGGGCCACTCACGATCATCGTCCCGGGCGCCGTGCGCTCGTGGGGCGATGCGCATGCCCGATGGGGCCGCCTGTCGCGCGCCGACGTCCTCGCCCCGGCGATCGAGCTGGCGCGCGACGGCTTTCCGGCAAGCCCCGGCTTCGCGGGCTCGGTCGAACGGACCTCTGCGATCGTCGCGCCGCTCCTCGGCGCCGACTGCGACTTCCTGGCGGTCTTTCGGCCACACGGCCGAGCGTGGCGGGTCGGCGAGATCGTTCGCTTCCCCGCCCTCGCGCGAACCCTCGACACGCTCGCAACCGACGGCTTCGACGCCTACTACGACGGCCCGCTGGCCGAGCGCCAGGCGAGCGCGCTCTCGGCCGCCGGCGCGCCGTTCGACCCGTCCGACTTCCGGAACCACCGCTCCACCTGGACCGAGCCGATCTCGACGACCTACCGCGGGACCACCGTGACGACCCACCCGCCGAACTCCGCCGGCGTCGTCGCCCTGGAGATCCTGAACATCCTCGAGGCCCACGACGCACCGTGGCCGGGCTCGTTCGGCCCGGGCGGCCCGACGGACATCGAGTGGATCCACCGCGGCATCGAGGCCTCGAAGCTCGCGATGGCCGACCGCGACCTCAGCCTCACCGATCCCGACGCGCGCGACGTCCCGGTCGCAAAGCTCCTCGACAAGGCGCGGGCCCACGGGCTCGCGGACCTCATCGGCGAGCGGGCTTCGATGCCGCCGGCGGCGACGAACCCGCCGGGCGGCGGGACGATCTACCTCGCGGTCGTCGATGGTGAGGGCAACGCCGTGAGCCTCATCGAATCGAACTGGAGCGGCTTCGGGTCCGGCGTCGTGGATCGCGAGACCGGGATCCACTATCACAACCGCGGGGCGTTCTTCTCCCTGGACGAGGATCACCCGAACGTCCTCGCGCCGGGCAAGCGGACGCTCCACACGCTCGTGCCGGGCATGCTCTTCCGCGACCCGGCCGGGCCGTGGGTCGTCACCGGCTCGATGGGCGGCGATGCGCAACCCCAGATCCACGCCCAGGTCGTCAGCGCGCTCGTGGACGGGCAGGCCGACATTCGAACCGCGATCGGTGCTCCGCGCTGGTTCGTCGGGCCGCGCGAGCTGTTGACGCCGCCGATCGACGTCTACGCCGAGCCGCGCTTTGCGCCCGGCGTGCTCGAAGGACTCGAGGCCCTCGGCCACCCAGTGGTTCGGACCGGTCCGTTCGATGCCCAGCTCGGGCACGCCCACGCGATCGAGCTCGTCGACGGCGGACCGGCCTCGGGCGGCTCGCTGGCCGCCGTGACCGATCCACGGAGCGAAGGGCTGCCCGCCGCGTGGTGAGCGATCGGGACGCGACGGTTCGACCCCGCTTGCAGGCCGTGCGATACTCCGCGTCGCCGGTGGCGGGCCGCGCTCACACAGATCCGCCACCGGTCACCGTTTGTCCGCCCCCATCGCCCAGTGTCGGGAGGAGCTGGTGACCTCGAACGTCGGGCAGACGTACCCCTACACGAGCGAGACCGAAGGCGAACGCGCGACGTCCATCGCGGACCTCATCGCTGCGCGCGAGGGGCTCGAGGCCAAGCTCGCCGCGGAGACCAGCGCGCTCGACGAGCATGACCGCTGGTGGGTCTGGAAGTGCCCGACCTCGGGCTGCCGCGGACTCCTCCACGTCGCCGGCTACGCCCGCGACAGCCACGCCCTCGTCGTCGTCTGCGACGGCACCTGCGGCAAGACCTTCCTGCGCTGACCCCCGAACCGATGGCCGCGTCGGCCGCCGCGTCCTCCACCACGACGGCGGCTGAGCTCCGGGCCTCGCGCCGACGGCTGGTCGGCGACAGCCTCGGGATCATCGTCTCGGCGAGCGGCTTCGGGCTCGTCCTCGGCCTCGCCTATCGCGCCGCCGGCTTCTCGCCGATCGAGGTCGGCGCGATGGGCGTCTTCGTCTTCGCCGGGGCGGCGCAGTTCGCCGCCGTTGGCTACGTCGTCGGCGGGTTGTCGTGGCTGGGCATCATCCTGCTAACGGCGTTCCTGAACAGCCGTCATTTCCTCTATGCGGCGGCGCTGGCGCCGTACTTCGCCGGTGCCTCGCGCCCGGTCCGGGCGGTCGCGGCGCATCTCCTCACCGACGAAGCGTTTGCCCTCGCGATCGCCCATTTCCGGCGGATCGGCCGGCTCGACACCTGGGGCTACTTCTGGGGCGCGTTCGTCGCGACGTTCATCCCCTGGAACGTGGCGACGATCGTCGGCTCGCTTGTCGGCGGCCAGATCCCGGACCCCTCGCGGTTCGGGCTCGACATCGTCTTCCCGTGCGCGATGGCCGGACTGGCCGTGGGCCTGATCACGGGCCGCCGCGAGGTCGTGGCGGCGATCACGGGCGCCGTCGTTGCGGTTGCGGTGTCACTGGCCTGGGATCCGGCGGCGGGCATCCTCGCCGGCGGGCTGATCGGGCCGCTCGCCGGCCTCGCGATGCCAGGTCCGAAAGGCGCGGATGAACCTCCGCTCAGCCCAATGCCGCTCGGCGGCGAGGACGAGCGTTGAGCACAGCCCTCGTCGGCCTCGCGCTGCTCATGGGTCTGGTGACCTATCCGTCGCGGGCACTGCCGATGCTGGCTCCGGGACTGGATCGCCTGCCGCCGTTGCTCCTCGCCTACCTCCGGCTCGTCGGCCCGGCGGTGCTCGCCGCGCTCGCCGCGGTCGCCGTCGCGGTCGTCCTGGACGCCGACCGGAATCCCTCGTTCCACGTCGGCGTCGAGTGGTTGGCCGTCGCGGCCTGCGTCCTGATCGTCATCCGCTGGAGGAACCTGCTGGCGGGCCTGGTCGCGGGCGCGCTGCTCGTCGCGGTCCTCCGCGCGGCCGGGATCGTGCCGCTGCCGTAGCCGCGTGCTCGGCGATCCTGCAAATCGCCAAATGTCCGCACGGTGGACATTGGCCCGTTCCACGTCACCGAATGCTCGTGTGCCGGACATTTGGCGGCGGATTGTGGCGTGATGGAGCACAGTCCTGCACGATTGCGAGTCGGTGGCCCGCGATCCCGTCGCAAGTTGCACGCACCACGAACATTTGGTGACTCCGGCGGCTCGGCGTCGTCAGTACGCCTCGCGGACGGCGTCCGCTTCGATCTCGACGAGGAGCTCCGGCGCGACGAGCGCGGTCACGACGACAAGGGTCGACGCGGGGCGGACCGTGCCGAACACCTCGCCGTGGACCCGCGCGACGGCGTCGATGTCCGCGGCGTTCGTGACGTACATCCGCGTCCGAACGACGTCAGCGAGCGAGAACCCGGCGTCGGCGAGAGCCCGCCCGATGATGCCGATGATCTCCCGGGCCTGGCCCGCCGCGTCACCCGGGTGGCGTCCCGTGGGGTCCGCCGTCCCGGCGAGCCAGCACCGGTGGCCGACAACCGTCGCGCGGCTGTAGCCGTACGGGCCTTCCCACGGCGAGCCCGAGCTGATGTTCCGCCGGCTCACGCTCCGGCCGAGCTGCGCCAGCTTCGGACGACCGGGTCGCGCCCGATCTCGAGGATGAGCGCCGCGAGCAGCGCCGTCCGCGGCACGATCGAGTCGACCTCGAGGTACTCGGCCGGCGAGTGGTCGCCGCCGCCAACAGGCCCAAGCCCGTCGATCGAGGGCACGCCCATGCCCGATGTCGTGTTCGCGTCGGAGGCACCGCCGGTCGCGGCGCCCTTCGTCTCGAAGCCAAGCCGGCCAGCCAGCGCAACGACGTGGTCCGCCAGGCGGCCCGAACGCTCGAGCCGTTCCATCGGGTTCCAGCGCGCCTTCTCGACGAGCTCGAACGTGACGTCCGGCACGACCAGGTCGGCGAGCAGCTCGTGGACGGCCGCGGAGGCCGCTTCGAGGTCGGCCCGGGCGACTGCCCGAATGTCGAACTCGAGCATGCAGCGCTCGGCGACGACGTTCGGTCGGGTGCCGCCATTGATGACGCCGACGTTCACCGTCACGCCGGGCCAGCGGCCGTTGAGCGCGTGGAGCCTGACCGTCAGATCGGCCGCGGCGAGGATCGCCGAGCGGCCCTTCTCCGGCTCGACGCCGGCGTGCGCCGCGCGGCCGTGGAGGGTGACGATCCCATGGAGCGTGCCCTTTCGGGATGCCACGAAGTCGCCGTTCGCCCGCGCGCACTCGAGTACGAGGCACGCGTCCGCCACAGCCGCCGCCTCGCGGATGTGTGGCGTCGAGCTCGGGGAGCCGATCTCCTCGTCGGGGTTCGCGATGTAGGTGATCCGTTCGAACGGCAGCGCGCCGCTCGGCGCCAGTGACCGGAGGGCTTCGAGCGCGTAGAGGCCCGCGAGGAGGCCGCTCTTCATGTCCGTTACGCCGGGCCCGTAGGCGATCCGGTCCTCGATCCGCAACGGCCGCTCGGCTGCGGTCCCAGGGTCGAAGACGGTGTCCATGTGGCCGATGAGCAGGAGCCGCGGGCCGGCGCCGGCCGAACCGTCGAACGTCCCGATGACCGTGGCGCCAAGGCTGCCTTTCGGGTCGGGCCGGACGTCGGCGTCGAAGCCCAGCCGCCCGAATCGCTCGGCCACGAATGCCCCGATCGTGTCGACCCCCGCTGGCGTGTACGAGCCGCAGTCGGTGTTGACGAGGCGCTCGAGATCGGCGAGGTAGGCCGGCAGTGACGCCTGGACGGCGGCCTTGAGACGGTCGAGCTCCGCTGCCTCGACCTCGTTCCCGGCCGACGAGACGGTGTCCACGGACCGAGTCTACCGGCGGGTCCCGTTGCTAACCTGACCGGACCGTGCGCGTGATCGAGATCCGGCTGCTCGAGGGTCCGAATGTCTATCGGCTCGAGCCGCTCGTGAAGGTCGAGATCGCGATCGGCCGCCGGCGGACCTGGTATGGCCGGCGCGACCCGGCGGCCCATGCCCTCGTGCTCCTTGGGGCACGTGTTCCGAAGGCCGAGTGGCCCGACCCGGTCCTCGCGATCGTCGACTGGGCCCGCCGCCTTCGTCGCGAGCACGGCGAGGGCTCCGCTGGCGTTGCGGTCCACCGCTCATCGGACCCGGGCCACTGGATCATCACGTGGCCGTGGCTGGGCGCCGAGCGAGCACGGCTCATCGCCGAAGCGACGATCGCCCTCCTCGAGCGGAACGTCTCCGCCGCCCCGCGGGCGCGGCTGACCGGTGGCCAGGCGCGCGCCCTCGAGCGCTGGAACGAGCGGATCCAGGCCGCTGGGGCGACCCCGCCGAGCTGGGTCCGGGACAGCGAGCGCCGCGTCCCGGTCGTGTCGATCTCGGGCACGAACGGCAAGAGCACGACGACGCGCCTCATCACCCGGATCCTGCTCCGGGCCGGGAAGCACGTCGGGACGACCACGTCGGACGGCGTTCTCGTCGACGAACGGCTGGTGGAGCCCGGCGACTGGACGGGGCCCGGCGGCGCGGCGGCGATCCTGGGCCGCTCGGACATCGACGTCGCGGTCCTCGAGACGGCGCGCGGTGGGATCGTCCTGCGAGGCGTCGGGTATGAGTCAAACGAGGTCAGCATCCTGACGAACGTCTCGTCCGATCACCTCGATCTCCAGGGCATCCACACGCTGCCCGAGCTGGCCGAGGTGAAGTCCACGATCTGCCTGATGACGAAGCCCGATGGCTGGGCCATCCTCAACGCGGACGACGAGTTCGTCGCCGCGATCGCACGGCGCGTTCGTGCGAAGGTCGCGTTCTTCACGCTCGAAGGCGAGCGCTCGGCCCGGGTCAAGAGACACCTCGCCCAAGGTGGGCGGGCGTATCTCGTGCGGCGAGGCGAGCTCGGCGAGATGAATGGCCGGCGCTGGTCGCCCATCGTTGCCGTTCGCGACATTCCGATCGCCTTCGGTGGCCTCGCGCGCCACAACGTGGCGAACGCGCTTGCAGCGTCAGCTGGGGCACGGGGCCTCGGGGCGTCCATCGAGGACGTCGCGCGGGGACTCACGGACTTCAGGCCCACGGCGGCGACATCTCCGGGGCGGCTCAACGTCTTCCGGAACGGGGCCCGGATCGTCATCATCGATTTTGCCCACAACGAGGCCGGCACCAACGCGGTCATGGACGTCGCGGAGGGCATCGCCGCGGGCTCGGCGGGCCGGATGGCGCCGATCACGATCGTCATCGGCACCGCCGGCGACCGGCCCGACGACACGCTCCGGGGCATCGGCAGGATCGCGGCCCAGCGGGCCCAGCGCGTCGTGATCAAGGAGTCGCTGCACTACCTCCGCGGCCGCTCGCGGGAGTCGGTCGTCGGCGAGCTCCTCGAGGGCGTGGCGGCCGGCGGGAAACGCAAGGACGAGGTGAAGGTCTACGAGTCCGAGACGGCGGCACTCCGCGCCGAGGCAAACGGGAATGGGCCGGCCGGCGCACCGCGGATCGTGGTCCTGTTCGTCCACGAGGACCGCGACGGCGTCATGCGGCTCCTGCCTGAGCTCGGCTTCCGGCCTGTCGAATCACCGGGCGAGCTGGAGAAGCTCGTGCCGCGCCTGGAGGATCGTCCCAGGCGATCGTGAGGTTGCGCCTGCCGGCTCGGCCGGCGCATGATCGCGGCGCTGCCGGTCGCTGCGGGCACAGGAGGGGTGGTGCGAATGGCGAAGGACTGGACGTGCCCGCGTTGTTCGACGAAGAACGACGACGCCGCCTACAACTGCTCGAACTGCCGCCTGATTCGAGGCTCGGTCGTGGTGCCGCCGGCAACAATGGCCGCGCCGCCGCTCGCGGATGCGGCGCCGGATGCCGCTCCGGCCGGGGACGCGCCGACCGACGCGGCCCAGCCCAGCGCTTGGGTGGCTGCCGAGTCGAGCGCTCCCGCAGCACCAAAGCCGTTCTGGCGTCGGATCCCGCTCTCGTGGCTGTTCTGGGGCGTCCTGATCCTCGGCGGCTCGATCGCCGGCGCCGTGTTCAACGCGGCGCGCGACGACGGCGGCGACATCACGAAGGCCGGCGACATGAAGATCAGCGATCTTCGCGTCGGCGACTGCTTCGATATCAAGGATCCGGCGGCCGAAACGATCGAGGACGTCAAGGCCGTGCCCTGCACGCAGGAGCACGAGTACGAGATGTTCCTGATCCGATCGATGGCTTCGGGCAGCTATCCCTCGGATGCGGCGTTCAGCACTTTCGTCGAGAACGAGTGCCTCCCGGCCTTCGGGACGTATGTCGGACTCAGCTACGACGAGTCGGAGCTCGACGTGTTCTACGTGGTCCCGTCGGCGGATTCGTGGGGCGACGGAGATCGGGCGGTCCAGTGTTCGATCTACCACCCTCGGATCCATCGGCTGACCGGATCGCAGAAGGGGTCGGCGAGGTAGGGCGAGCTAGCCTTCGGGGACCTCGAGCTCGCCCGGATCGGCAAACGCGACATCGTGCTGCTCGCCCTTGCCTGTGGCCATCGCCTCGCGGTAGACGCCGATCGCGTCGTCGACGCACATGACGAGCAGGTCGCCGGGACGGGCGCGACGTAGCGCCGTCCGGACGGCGGGGTTCTCCTCGAGGATCATCCCGGACTTGGTCGTCCGGCCGCTGCCGTCGGCCCTGGCCTTGCGGATGCCTTCCATGACATGCGCCGCCGTCTCGCCCGGCCTGCGTCCCCGGAGGTTCTTGTCCTCGCGGACGATGATCTCGTCGAAGGCGCCGGCCGCGAGGTAGCCGTACTGCTCCATGTCGTCGTCGCGGCGATCGCCGGGGACGCCGATGACGCCGAGGGCCCGCCCGTGACGGGCCGGCGCGCCGTTCCCGCGCCCGGCCGCGGTCGATGGGGTGTCGGCCATCATCCGCGTGACAAAGTCCGCGAGCTGGCGCATGCCGTCCACGTTGTGGCAGTAGTCGATGACCGCCCGGACACCGTTGACCTCGACGAGGTTCAGCCGCCCGGGCGCCTGGAAGAACGACGTTGTGAAGGTTCGAAGGCCCTGCCGGATGTCGTGCAGGTGCGCCCCGGCCGCCCACGCCGCGGCGGCCGCGGCGAGCGCGTTTGCGACGTTCATCCGGGCCTTACCGCCGAAGGTCGCCGGGATGAGGTGGGTGTACAGGACCGGCATCGTTCGCGGGCCGTGGCGGAGCACGACCTGCTCGCCTTCGGGCGTCCGTCGCAGCACGAACGCCGCGCCGCCCCGTCCGGTGTGGCCGTCCACGCGGTCGAAGCCCGGCTGTCCCTTCTCGGTCTGCATCGAGAACACGACGACGGCGCCGTCGCAGCGCTGCGACATGCGGGCGACGTTGACGTCATCCGCGTTGAGCACCGCGGTTCCCGTTCGCGGGACCGCCTCGACGAGCACGCCCTTCACGTCGGCCAGCTGGCGGACGGTGTCGATGCCGTGTAGACCCAGGTGGTCGCCGGTGACATTGGTGACCACGGCGATGTCGTTGCGGTCGTAGCCGAGGCCCTCGCGCAGGATCCCGCCCCGGGCGACCTCGAAGACCGCGGTGTCCACCGTCGGGTTCTGGAGGACCATCCGGGCCGAGCGCGGGCCGGACATGTCCCCGCGCTTGATGAGCCGGCCGTCGATCGCGATGCCGTCCGTGGACGTGAGGCCTACACGGCGGCCCATCAGCTTGAGGATGTGGGCGATCATCCGGACCGTCGTCGTCTTGCCGTTCGTGCCGGTGACGCCGATGATCGGGATCCGGGCCGGCGAACCGGGCGGGAACAGCAGGTCGATGACCGGCTTCGCGACGTACTGCGGCTCGCCCTCGGTCGGGTGGCTGTGCATCCGGAAGCCAGGCGCGGCGTTGACCTCGACGATCGCCCCGCCGGTCTCGCGGACGGGCACCGTGATGTCCGGGCAGATGAAGTCGATGCCTGCCACGTCCAGGCCGATGACGCGCGCCGCCATCTCGGCGATCTCGACGTTGTCGGGGTGGGCCTCGATCGTTCGGTCGATCGAGGTGCCGCCGGTCGACATGTTGCCGGTCAACGCCAGCTTGACCAGCGTGCCCTTCGGCGGAACGCTGTCCATCTCGAAGCCCTGTGCGCGCACGAGCTCGATCGCCTTCTCGTCGACCGCGATCCGGGTGAGCACCTTCTCGTGGCCAATGCCGCGGCGGGGGTCGGCGTTCGTCCGGTCGACGAGGCCGCGAACGGTCGTCTTCCCGTCGCCGGTGACCGAGGCCGGGACGCGTTCCGCGATCGCCGCGATGTTGCCGCCGATGACGAGGCAGCGGTAGTCGCGGCCGTGGATATACGTCTCGACGACGACATCGCCCGAGCGCGTCTCCTTGAGCGCGCCCGGCCACGCCCGCCGGACGTCATCCTCGTTCTGGAGGTCGAGATGGACGCCCCGACCGTGGTTGCCGTCGAGCGGCTTGACGACGCACGGGAAGCCGACCCGTCGAGCGGCCGCGACGGCGGCGTCCTCGGTCTCGACGACCTCGGCCTTCGGCACCGGAAGGCCGGCCGAATCGAGGAGGTGGTTCGTCACGCCCTTGTCCGACGCGATGTCGACCGCGATCCCGGAGGTCCGCGAGGTCATCGTCGCCCGGATCCGCTGCTGGTGGACGCCCTGGCCGAGCTGGACGAGCGAGTATTTGTCGAGCCGGATATAGGGGATGTCGCGGCTCGCGGCCTCGTCGAGGATGGCCTGCGTCGACGGGCCGAACCCCTGGCGCTCGGCAAGCCGGATGAGCTTCTCGAGCTCGGCTGGGTAATCGAAGGCGTGCTCCGGGTCGCCGGGCGCGACGAGGTGGTTGACGAGCCGAACGGCGAGGCGGCCGGCTTCGAGCCCGACGGCCTCTTCGCGGAACTCGAAGATGACGTTGTACTGGCCGTGCTTCCCCGCGCCGCGGGTCTTGCCGTGGCGGGCCTCGGTCCCGGCGAGGTTCTGGAGCTCGAGGGCGACATGCTCGGCGACGTGGCCGGCCCACGTGCCGTCCCGGAGTCGGGTGATAAAGCCGCCGCGCCGGTTCAGGGAGCAGGCGTGATCCTCGAGCGAGGGCATCCGGCCGACGAGGCCGTCGACGAAGCCCGGGATCGTGTTCGATGGGAAGTCCTCGAGCACACCGAGATCGACGAGCATCTTGACGACCGGCGCGCGCGACCAGTAGTTCGCACCGCGGAGGACGCGCGTGTCGAGGATCGCCAGGGTCGGAAGCGGGCCGGCGCCCTTCGTCGCGCCACGGGCCGCGGTCACACGCCGGGGCTTGGAGCGCGGCGCCGGCACGGCGGTTGCCACTAGGTCCTCACGCTCATCACTAGCTCGACGCGGCCTCCGTCCCGATGTCCGGCAGGGCCGTGAGCTTGGGGCCCTCGACGCGATGGCGGCGCCGGAGGTCGAACCGGAAGCCGGACGGCAGCGAGTGGAGCACGACGCCGCTGATCATGAGTGGCTTGTGGCCGCGAACCTCCCAGGCGTTCGTCTCTGCGGCCGCACCGTCGACGACCGTCAGGCTGCCGCGACCGATCACCTCGAGGACGCCATCCGGTCCGACGACGCCGGCCGTGTCCTCGTCGATGCCGATGCCGAGCAGGCTCGGGTTCTGGGCGATCAGGCTGAGCAGGCGCCCGAGGCGGTTCCGCTGCTGGAAGTGCTGGTCGACGATCACCCCGGGCAGGACGCCGAGGCCGGCGGCGATCGTGGCCATCCGCTGCTTCGGGGTCGCGCCGGACGCCCCGAACGCGATCATGTGGCTGGACATCGCGCTCGCACCTGCGCTCGTGCCCGCGACGACGGCGCCCTCGCGGAAGCGTTCGAGGATGGCCTCGGCCAGGCGGGTGCCGCCGATCGTCGAGGAGAGGCGGAGCTGGTTGCCGCCGGTCAGGAAGATGCCGCTCGCGTCGCGCACGGCCCGGGCGACGGTCTCGTCGTTCGACTGGGCGCGGGTCACCGCGTGGAGCGGCCGGATGTGCCGGACACCGAGCTCGGTGAAGACACCCTTGTAGCGCTCGCCGGCCTCGAGGCCGAGCGAAGATGCGGTCGAGATGACCGCGATCACGGCGTCGGAGCCGCCGGCGAGCGCGACGAAGCGGTTGAGGATCACGCGGTCGCGGACCTTGTCCTCCGCGCCGCCGATGACGATGACCGTGCCGTCGCTCATGCCCGCGTGCTGCCCTACCCGCCCCTCGCTCGGACCACTCCCCCGCCTGAACCGGTTTCGCGGGAGTATACCGGCGCCTGCCGCCGCCCAGAGGCGGCGCCGTCCCGGGCGTTGGCGCCGCAGGCGACGCATCGCCAGCGTGACCTGGTTTCGGCGGTTTCAAACATTCCGTGGCATCGTCCCCGTCATGGCGAGATGGGCGGACATGGCGAACGATCGGCCGGCGATGGCGGAGCGTGGCGCGACGCTGTTCCTGTTCGGTGGCGCGGGCGGCGCCTACGAGGGCGGGCTCGGCTATTTGGCGACCGTGCGGCCGGACGGTGGCCCGCGCATCCACCCGATGTCCCCGGTCCTCCGCGATGGCGACCTGTACGCGTTCATCCTCCGGAAGTCAGCCCGGGCGCGTGACCTTCGAAGGGACGACCGCTTCGCGATGCATGCCTGGCCCCAGCCGTTCGGGGCGGATGACTCGTTCGATGACGAGGAGTTCGTCGTCCGGGGACGCGCGACCCTCGTGACGGATGAGGCCGTGCGAACCGCGATCGCGACCGCTGTCCAGGACGACGTCAACTCGGCGGACATCTACCGCCTCGACATCGAGCACGCCCAGCACAAGGGCCGGCCCGGCGGCAAGCTCACGTACGAGCGCTGGCGGCCGCGGCAGCGGACCTGAGCGCGGGTCAGGCCACGGCTGGGACGGGCTCGGGAGCAGCGGCGATCGCCCGGGGTCTCGGATCAACCGGGCGGAGGAGAACAGCGCCAATCGCGAAGAACGCGACCGCGAGGAGGAAGGCCGCACGCGGGCCGTCGCCTCGTGTTCCGATGGCGTTGACGACGTCCATGAGGCCGCCTCCGAACAGGAGCGAGAAGATCCCGGCCGTGGCTGTCGCGACATTGCTGATGCCCATGTACCGGCCGGACGAGGCCTTCGGGATGATGTCGGTCATGAGGGCCCAGTCGACGGCGAGGAACATCCCCGAGCCGGCCCCGAAGAGTCCCGCCCCCAGAACCGCAATCGGGATGATCGGCGCGAGCGCGACGATGAGCATGCCCGAGGCTGCCACCGCGCAGGCGGCATAGATCACCGGCTTGCGACCGATCCGGTCCGAGATCCTGCCAGCGGGGATGACGGTCAGGACGTTGCCCACGATGGCCGCGATGAGGATCGGAATGTTCGCCTCGCCGGCGGCCTTCTGCTCGAGGTGGAACGTCTGGGCGAAGTAGGCGAGCGACAGGTTGATGAGCATCGTTGCGCCCATGAGGAAGAACAGGCGCGAGCTCACCAGCCAAAGGAAGCTGCGCTCCTTCAGGATGTCCGTGGCCCAGGCCTCCCGGGCAATCGCCAGCCAGGACCGGCTTCCGCGCACCCGGGCGGTCCGGCCCTCGTTCACGCGCCAGACGACCGACACCATCGTTGCGAGCTCGAGAGCGCCAAGGGCAATCGTCCCGAGGAAGAAGTTGTTCGTCGCAACCGCCGCCGAGCCGATGCCGAAGCCGACGGCGTTGCCGAGGACCTGGAAGAGCCCGACGAGCGCCGAGGCGAGCCCGACCTGCTTCGGTGGCACGAGGTCCGGGATGTAGCCCTGGAAGGGGCCCTGGGCGAAGTTCGCGCTGACCTGGAGCAGGGCCACGAAGGCCGCAACGGCGACGATCGAGCTCGAGCTGGCGACGCCGTACAGGAAGACGATGTCGAGGACCGAGCCGATGAAGATGTACGGCTTGCGGCGGCCCCAGCGGGTGATCGTGTAGTCGGAGATCGAGCCGATCGTCGGCTGGACGGCCGCGGCGATGACGGCCCCGACCACGGTCAGACCGAAGAGCGTCTGACCCTCCGAGCCAGGCGCGTAGAGCGGGCCGTCGGTCTCGAACAGGATGCGGCCCAGGAGGATCTGCGAGACGCCGATGAAGATCGAGGACAGCCCCAGCCAGTAGAGCGACAACCGGATGAGCTGGGCCTTGGGCAGCTCCTCGGTGGGACGGTCGCCCTCGGCCGAATCCGCGACGGGCATGTGCTCCATGAGCTCCCTCTCGTGCCCTTTGTCCCCTCGCTGTGACGCGCCGCGCGCGTCCCCGTTACGGTGCCGTGAGATCCACGGTCGTGCGCCGCGGTACCAGCCGACGATCCGTTGCACCGGGCGCAGCGAACCGGAAGACCGATCGATCGAGCGAGTACAGACCGGTCGAAGCGATCGCGATCCGACCAAGCCGAAACGCGAACACCGGGTTCTCGTCGTTGCCGGCGTAGTGATGGGCGCTCCCGGAGCGAGTGATCACGGCGAGGTTCGCGGGCCCATCGAACCGCGCGTGCAGGTCCGCGAGGATCGCGGCCGGACCGTCCCGCCCGGGCCAGGCGTCCTCGAGCCAGCGCGCGCCGACCTCAGTGTCCGCCTTGCCGTGGATCCGGCCCTGGGCCCGGAACGAGTCGCGCCATTCCGGATGGCGCTTGAAGTCGCCGTTGTGGCTGAAGGTGAAGCGGCCGGCCGGATCGTCGAACGGCTGCGTGTCCGCGATGCCAAGGGTCGAGAGCTTCGAGGGCCGGCGAAGGTGGACGAGGAGCGTCGCCGTCTCGTTGTCGCCAACCCCATCGCGCTCCGGGTCGTCGCGGAAGGCGCGCGTGTCGCGATGACTGCGGATCGTGCCGTCAGCCGTCAGCCAGCCGGCGCCCCAGCCGAAGCCGGCGATCCCGAACCGTTCGAGC
>DASRJS010000081.1:0-24988 GCA_035649355.1 Candidatus Polarisedimenticolia bacterium | reverse complement strand
CGGGCGGGGAGCTCGCCGCGCTCGGGACGCTGCACGAGATCTATCACCACGTCCTTCGAAGCGCCCTCGCCGGTGGCACGCCCGGCGAGGCCGCCGAGGCAAGCCCCGAGCCGCTGCGCGTCGCGGCGGACTCGCTCGAGGCGAAGGCCGGGGGGCGAACGTTGGGCGCCGTCGAACGGGCCGTGCGCTCCGAGTTCGGCGGTCCCTCTGGCGAGCCGCCCAGCCATCCACGATCTCGCCGCGGGCGACGGGCCGCGGCGCGCCGCCCTGAACCCGCCCCGACGTCCGGCGAGGCCCGCGTCGAGCTGCTCGAGGAGCTCGTCCTCCTCGCGATCACGAACGACAACCCGGCCGTCGCACCGCTGCGCGACCTCGTGGACGACCGTGGGTTGCGGCGCAAGACGAAATACCTGGACGTCGTCGCCGCGGCCGAAGAGGCCCTCGATGCCGCGACTCGTGGCCCGGATGCCGGGGCCCGGACGCGGGCGACCGGGCTCGCGACGTTGCTGCGCGCCCCGGCTGCCGCCGCGCCAACATCGCTCTCGGGCCAGCTGCGCTGGATCCGCGAGCACTGGGCGGAGCTGCTGTCAGACCTGCCCGATCTGGAGAAGGACCTCCTCCTCGCGATCGACGTCCTGACCGAAGAAGAGACGGCGCTGCATCGCCGCTTCGGCCCCGCCGGGCCGGGCGACGGCCCGACGGAGACGCCGTCCTTCGAGGGCCTCGACGCCGAGCCCGAGGCATTCTCGGCGGACACGGACTGGATGCCGCGCGTCGTCCTCCAGGCGAAGAGCGTCCACGTCTGGCTGGAGCAGCTGTCGGGCCGCTACGGACGCGACATCCACACGATCGACGCGATCCCGGACGAGGAGCTCGACGCGCTCGCTCGCTTCGGGATCACGGCGCTCTGGCTGATCGGGCTGTGGCAGCGCAGCGCCGCTTCGGCCGAGATCAAGCGCCGTCGCGGCGACACCGACGCCGTCGCCTCCGCGTACGCCGTGGACGACTACCGGATCGCCGATGACCTCGGCGGCGATGCGGCCCTGGCCCGCCTTCGAGAGCGCGCCGCGGCACGCGGCATTCGCCTGGCCGCGGACATGGTGCCGAACCACATGGGCGTCGATTCGCGCTGGGTCGTCGAGCATCCGGAGCGCTTCCTGTCGCTCGAAGCGCCGCCGTTTCCGGCGTACACGTTCAGCGGGCCGAATCTCTCCGGCGACGACCGCGTCTCGATCGTCATCGAGGACCACTACTGGGACGGCAGCGATGCGGCGGTCGTCTTCCAGCGGACGGACCGCGCGAGCGGTGAGACGCGCTACGTCTATCACGGCAACGACGGCACGTCGTTCCCGTGGAACGACACCGGCCAGATCGACTACAGCCGAGCCGACGTCCGCGAGGCCGTCATCCAGGCGATCGTCGATGTCGCGAAGCGCTTCCCCGTCATCCGCTTCGACGCCGCCATGGTCCTCGCCCGGCGCCACATCCGGCGACTGTGGTTCCCCGAGCCCGGTGCAGGCGGCGCGATCCCGAGCCGGGCCGAGCACGCGCTCAGCCGCAAGGCCTTCGATGCGGCCGTGCCGCACGAGTTCTGGCGCGAGGTCGTGGACCGCGTGGCGAAGGAAGCCCCGGACACGCTGCTCCTGGCCGAGGCGTTCTGGCTGATGGAGGGCTACTTCGTTCGAACCCTCGGCATGCACCGCGTCTACAACAGCGCATTCATGCACATGCTCCGCGACGAGAACGGCGCCGGCTACCGGAAGGTCATCCGCGAGACGCTCGAGTTCGACCCCGAGATCCTCAAGCGCTACGTCAACTTCATGAGCAACCCGGACGAGAAGCCCGCGATCGAGCAGTTCGGGGACGGCAACAAGTACTTCGGAGCGGCGACGGTCCTCGCGACCCTGCCGGGTCTGCCGATGCTCGCCCACGGCCAGCTCGAGGGCCTCCACGAGCGCTACGGCCATGAGTTCCGGCGGGCGCGGCTCGACGAAGCGCCCAATCCGTGGGTCGTCGAACGGCACACGCGAGAGATCGTTCCGCTGCTGCGCCAGCGCGCCCGGTTCGCGGAGGTCCGCGACTTCCGGCTGTATGACCTCGTCACCGCGGGCGGCAGCGTCGACGAGCACGTCTACGCGTATTCGAACGGGCGCGGGCCGTCCCGATCGCTGGTCATCTACCACGACCGCTTCGGCGCGACGTCCGGCTGGATCCGCGAGTCCGTCGCGTTCGCCGCGCAAAGGTCGCACGGCGACCGCCACCTCGAACGGACCAGTCTCGCCGATGCGCTCGGCCTGGGCGCTGACCGAGAGGCCGTCGTCGCGCTGCGCGACGAGCGCTCGGGACTGACGTGGCTCGCGGGCGTGGACGAGATCCAGGACCGCGGCCTGTTTCTCGATCTCGAGGCCTACACATGCCGCGTCTTCCTCGAGATCCGCGAGCTGCCGGCCGATGATCCACGCTGGCGGCGCCTCCTCACCAGCCTCCACGGCCAGCCGATCGCGGACCTCGAGCGGGCTCTGGCGGACCTGGAGCTCGAACCGATCCACGCCGCGATCCGAGGCCTTCCGCCCGCCGCGGTGACGACCATTGCCGCCGGCCTCGGGAGCGGCGTGCCCGTGGACGCAGCGTTGTCGCGGAACCTGGAGGCGCTCGAGCATGGCATCCGCGCTGCGCTGGCAGGCGTGGCCGCGGTCACCAAGGCGCCCGGAGACCCGGCCCTGGCCGCAGCCATGACGACCGCCCGGCTCCGAATGGCGATCGAGCGTTCTCCGCGCTCGGCGGTGCTGCGTCGCGAGCTCGACGACCCGACCTCCCGGGCCGCGATCCTTGGCTGGCTCCTGGCCGGAGCCCTTGGCGGAGGGGCTGTCGCCGCGCAACGCTTCGAACGCCTCGGGCTGGCCGGCCCGCTCGCCGCGGCGCTGCGACCAGCGGTGGCAGACGACGGCGGCGCCTGGAACGCGGCAGAAGCGGTACGCGTGCTGCTCGAGGCCGCCGCGCCGGCGGCCGCGCGGCGCCGCCGGGCGCTCGGGGTGTGGCTGGGCAGCCGGAGACGGACCGCACGGGGCGCGCGGGTCAGTCGGGCAGGATCGCGCGGCGGAGCAGTGGCAGCGGCAGCTTCCCGGTCGAGATGACGGCCTCGAGGTGCGCCCGGTAGTTGAAGCCGGGCGTCTCGCCGAGGTCGCCGACGATGCGCTGATGCGGGACGACGGCCTCGGGATCAGCGGCGCCGGCTTCCGCCGCTCGTCGCAGCCGGACCGCTCGCTCGAGATCCCAGAACGCGAGCCCGCCGACGAAGTAGGTGCACAGCTGCCCGGACGACAGCCGCGCGCGCCGCCACTTCGCTCGCGCCTCGGCTTCCTCCTGGAAGCCGCCGCGGATCATGAGGTCGAGGGCGTCAGCCTCGGTCAAGCCTTCCGTATGCGTCCGGACGTCGAGGATCGCATTCGTCGCCGCTCGCAGGAAGTATTTCCAATGCGCCAGCAGCAAAGCCGGGTCGCCGTCCGCGAAGCCGCGGTCAATCATCACCTGCGTCACGTAGACCGCCCAGCCCTCGGCGTACTGCGAGTCCCCGAAGACCGACCGGACGAGCGACGAGGCCTTGTTGCCGTAGGCGATCTGGAGGTAGTGCCCGGGCACCGCCTCATGGATTGTCAGGATCGCCAGCTGCCGGCGGTTCTGCTCGCGGAGGTACGAGTCGACCTGTTCCTTCGGCCAGTCGTCGTCTGGCGGCGTGACGAAGAAGAACGTTCGCTCCGAGCGATCGAACGGGCCCGGCGCGTCGAGCATCGCGTTCGCGAACGAGCGCAGGAACGTCGGCGTCCATTCGATGGCGAGCGGCTCGTCGGGCAGGCCGATGAGCTCGGTCTCGCGGCAGAACGCCTCGATCCGTTCGAGCGAAGCGCGGCAGTCGTCGAGGAGCGTCTCGGCCGTGGGCCGGTCCTCCGCGACGGCATCGAGCACGCCGCGGACCAGCTCGCCTTCATCGTCCGGCATCGCGTCGCCGGGCCGCCACTGCGGCCAGATCTCGCGGGCGATCCGAACCATCTCCTTGCGGACCGCGGCGAACGCCCGCTCGCCCTCGGCCAGGACGTGCTCCGGCGTCAGGCTCGGGTCGGCGAGCACGCGCGTGAGCCGCTGGGCATAGAGCTCGGGGCCGAGACGTCCTTCGCCCTCGCTTCTCGGCAGGACGACGTCGCGGAGATGCGCTTTCAGCTCCTCGACAGCGGCCTCGGCGCGTCCAGCCGACCCACGAAGCTGCGGCAGCAGCGCTGCGACATCCCCGTCGCCGTCAGCGGCGGCCGATTCGGCGGTGGTAACCGCCGAGCGGATGAGCGCGATGACGCCCTCGATGTCCCCGATCGCCGTCTCGGTGTGGAACCTCGAGACGGGCCGCCCGTCGAACCCGATGAGCTGCTCGCGTGCCGCGGCAACCACCCCGGACATGCCATCGAGACGTCCGCAGACCGACGTGAGCCGAACCGCGAGCGGTGAAAACTCGCGCGACAGGAGCCCGAACAGCCCGCCCCCGAGGACGTAGACCCAGATCATCGGCGACCAGCGCTCGGGCCGGAACGCGGTTGCGTCCCAGTGGTCGTCCTCGACGACCATCAACAGGCGGTCGCGATCGATCCGTTCGGCCGGCGTCAGGTCATCTGCGCGAAGCGCCTGGAGCTCGGCCATCCAGCGCTCGGCCCAGGCGAGCCGGGCGTGGCGGCCGGTTTCGCTGAGGTCGGTCCAGCGGTCGTCGAATTCGTGGCGGCCGATCTCGGTCGCGCTGACGGGATCGAGGGCGAACGCCTCGTCGAGGAAACGCTCGACGAGCGCGTCGAAGTGGGACATTGGCTCCCCTGCTGCAGGCCGCCTCAGTCTACGGGCGGCTACGATCCGGCGGTGGACAGCCCCGCCCCGCAGCGCTGGGTCGAGCCGGTCACGCTGACCGGCCGCCGCGTCCGCCTCGAGCCGTTGTCGACCGCGCATCTCGATGGTCTTGCCGACGTGGCCTTCGATCCGGCGATCTGGCGCTACACGATCGCCCGTCCGACCGATCGCGCGGGCCTCCTCGCGTGGATCGAGACCGCCATTCGAAACGCCGACGCCGGCACCGAGCAGGCGTTTGCGACCATCGACGTTGGCTCCGGGCGGCCGATCGGCAGCAGCCGGTTCATGTCGATCGTGCCCGAGCATCGCCGGCTCGAGATCGGCTGGACGTGGCTGGCTCCGGCCTGGCAGCGCAGCGGGGCGAACCGCGAGGCCAAGCTGCTCATGCTCGAGCACGCGTTCGACGTCCTCGGTGCGAACCGTGTCGAGTTCAAGACGGACTCGACGAATGAGAAGGCACGGGCCGGGCTCCTCGGCATCGGCTCGACGTTCGAGGGCGTCTTCCGGAACCACATGATCATGCCGGACGGCCGGCTCCGGCACTCCGCGTGGTACAGCGTCACCGTCGAAGACTGGCCGGTCGTCAAGGCCCGACTCAGCGCGGCGATCCGCTGAGGTGGCGGCGCCCCCGTAGACTGGCGCCAAGCGGTCGCGGGACGCGGCCGGACTGGAGGAAACCGTGGGCGATCTCGTCGTCAAGGTCCTGATCAACGCGGTGGGCGTCTGGGCCGCGATCCAGCTCGTGCCGCAGATCGAGTTCCCGGCTGCCGACCTGTCGTCGCTCGGCGACAACTGGCCGAAGCTGCTCCTCGTCGCGCTGATCCTGGCGCTCGTGAACAGCTACATCAAGCCGATCGCGAAGATCCTGTCGTTCCCGATCACGCTGATGTCGCTCGGGCTCTTCACGTTCGTGCTGAACGCGCTGCTCCTGCTCCTCGTGGCCTGGATCTCCGGCCAGTTCGCGCTCGGCTTCACGATCGGCGGCTTCCCGCCTGACTTCAGCGCGGACGCATTCATCGGCGCCCTGCTGGGAGCGCTCGTGATCTCGATCGTGTCGATGCTGCTCGGCATGATCAATACCGGTCGCAAGATCGTCGTCTAGGTCGCGGGCGTCCGGCCTCGCCATGCCGGACCTCGACGCCCTCCGCCGGGCCGCTCGGCGGTTTGGCACGCCGGTCGCGATCACGGATCTCGGGGCGCTCGACGCCGCGATCGCGGAGCTCACCGCCGCGTTCCCGGATCCGTGGCTGCGACAGTTCTCGGTCAAGGCCAACGACGTCGCGCCGATCGTCCGGCTCATCGCCGAGCGGGGCTTCGGCGCGAATGTCGTGTCCCGCGGCGAGTGGCGGGTCGCGAGCCGGGCCGGCGTCCCGAACGCCGCGATCACGCTCGAAGGCATCGGCAAGACCGATGCCGACCTGCGCGCGGCGGTGGCCGCGTCGCGGGGCGGCGTGCCGTTGCGCTGGCTGGCGATCGAGTCGCTCGATGAAGCGGCGGCGCTGGTCCGCATCGCCGCTCGTGCCGGCCTGACCGAGGGCGGCCTTGACGTCCTGTTCCGGTTGAACCCGGCCGTCACACCGGAGACGCATGCCGGGCTCGCCGTGGGCGCGGCGGCCTCGAAGTTCGGGATGACCGAGACCGAGCTGACCGAGGCCGTCGGGGTCATCGGGCGGGCGCCCGGCCTCGTCGCCCGCGGCGTCCACATCCATGTGGGCTCGCAGCTCGGCGCAGTCGATGCCTTCCGCGATGCCGTTCGGCGGGCGCTCGCCCTGCTCGCGCTGCTTCGCGGCGGCGACGACCGCTTCGACACCCTCGACCTCGGCGGCGGGTTCCCGGTTGCCCCGCTCGGCCAGGTCGCCCCGCCACCAGAACGGTTCGCGCGCGAGGTGGAGCCGCTCATCGAGGCGCTGCCGCCGGATCGCCGGCCGGCGCGCCTCGCGATCGAGCCCGGTCGCCGTGTCGTGGCCCGCGCCGGCGTCCTCGTCGCCCGCGTCCTCCATGTCCGCGAGCGCGCGGAGCGGCGCCAGGTGATCCTCGACGCCGGCATGACCGAGCTCATCCGGCCGGCGCTCTACGGAGCGTTCCATCCGGTGGAGGCACTGACGTCGCTTGGGCGCCCCGTTCGATCCGACGCTGCGACCGGCCTCTCCCCCGCGGACGTCGACGGGCCGATCTGCGAGTCCACGGACCATCTCGGCAGCCACGAGCTGCCCGCGCTCCGCCGCGGCGACCTCGTCGTGATCCGCGACAGCGGCGCGTACGGCGCCTCGCTCGGCTCCACGTACAACGGCCGACCACGGCCACCGCAGGTCCTCCTCGAGCCTGGAGGCCAGCTCTCGCTCCTGCGCAGGCGCGGAAGCATCGCGGCGCTCGGCTGACGTTCCCTCGCCCGGCCGCTCGTATGCGTTGTTCGGACGGCAGGGATCGTGTTTGTGGAGCGATGCGCATCGGCCGCATACGAGCCCGAGTTCGGTGTGCTCGGGCGCCATCGACCACCCTTCATATGCGAGCGACGCGCATCACCAGGAGGAGTGCGCTCCCGGGACCCGCGTCTGCATAGCGGATTTCGGTCGGGCGGAGGGCCGCCCGACGCCGAATAGCCACGCGACCCGGCGGGGTACGCTCCGCCGTGTGACGACGAGAAGGCAGGGGCTCGCCACCCTTGCGGCCGTGGGCCTGCTCTGGTTCGCCGTCGGCGCCGGGTTCGCCGCTGCCGCGGCACCGCTACCGGGCCCGCCGTACCCCGATCCGGTCCTCGACCAGGCCGTGTACGACTACGCCGACGTCTTCAGCCCGGCCACCGAGGAAACCGTCGAGACGACGATCGACATGATCGAAGCCCGGACGGGCGCGGAGGTCGCCGTCTACTCGCAGGTGCTTGGCTACAAGGCGAGCACGGAGGAAACCGAATCGCACGCCGTCGCACTGATGAACCAGTGGGGCGTCGGGCGGCGCGGGCTCGATGACGGGCTCGTCATCCTCTTCGACCTCGACGACAGCCGGGTTCACGGGCAGGTCCAGCTCTATGCCGGAGCGGGCTTCAAGTCGACGTTCCTGAGCGACTCGGAGCGCCAGAAGATCTTCGACGAGCAGATGCTGCCTCGGCTCGTGGCGGGCGACCTTAACGGCGCGCTCCTCGTCGCCATCGAAGCGATTGACGCGGCGGCAACGCCTGAACACGCGAAGCGGCTCGAGGCTGCGCGCACGTTCGATGCGATCCTCGGGCTGTTCGTCGCGCCCGCGGTCCTCGTCGCGATCGTCGGCTGGGCGATCTTCCAGTGGCTGCGCTTCGGACGCGACCCCGTGTACCTCGATGATCCGTCGATCCACATGCCCGCGCCACCGCCCGAGCTCACGGCCGCGTCCGCTGCGGTGCTCGTGGAGGGCCGCTCGACGCGGCGTGCGCTGACGACGGCGATGCTCGATCTTGCGTCGCGCGGCCGCTTCTCCTTTCGCGAGAACAAGGGCCTGCTCGGCGCGACGAAGGTCGGGATCGAGCTCGACGCCGCGGCGCCGGACGCGCTGGCCGCCGCGCAGCGAGAACGAAACAGCCGTCGAACGCTCTCCGGGGCCGAGACCTACCTCGACCGGTCGCTCCACTCGATCGCTGAAGGCGCCACGTACCTCGAGCCCGAGGACATCCTGAAGCTCGGCGAGAAGGTCCCCGAATTCGACGAGAAGCTCGAACAGCACGTCACCTCGCGGAAGTGGATGACGGAGCGCCCGGCCGCCGTCACGAACCGCTGGCGCGGGCGCGGCATCGCCGCGATCATCGGCGGCCTCGTCGTCGGCTTCGTCGGTTTCAAGGTGCCGATCAGCGGGCTCGTCGTCGTCGCCTTCGGCCTCGGCCTCGGGGGCGTGGCGATCATCATCATTGCCGGCTGGATGCCCGCCGTGACGATGCCGGGCGCGATGCTGCGGGCGATGCTTGCCGCCTATCGGCGGACGCTCGAAAAGACGATGGCCCAGGCCCGGACGATGCAGCAGGTCGTCGATGACGCAAAGCTGCCCTGGCTCGAGACGCCGGACCAGGCGGTCGTCTGGGGGACCGCTCTTGGCCTCCAGCACAACATCGAAACGGTCCTCGAACGAACCGTCGAGGATGTTCGTGGCGGCCACGCCACCGGCACGCCGTACTTCCCCGTCTGGTACGTCGGCAGCGGCGGCTCCCCCGCGACCGCGTCGAGCGTCGCCGCGGGCGGTGGCGGCCTGTTCTCGAGCTCCGGGCTGCCGGACTTCGGGGGCATGATGTCGACGCTCGGAAGCGTCGGTAACAGTCCGTCATCGAGCGGTGGTGGCGGCGGCTTCGGTGGTGGCGGCGGTGGCGGAGGCGGCGGGGCCGGCGGCGGCTTCTAGGTCCTACACTTCCGGCCGATGGGCGCCACCGACACGATGGAATCGTTCTTCGAACGGCTGAACGCGGGTGAGCGCGAGGCCGCGGTATCGCTGATGGACGAAAAGGTCGAGATGCGGATCCACGTCGGCGACAACGCCCGCACGCTGCGCGGCGTGGAGCAGGTAGGCGGCTGGTTCCTGCGTGCCGAGCCGGGCTTCAAGATGATCCCCGGCGAGGAGCGCGACCTGGGCATCACCTACCAGGCGGACGTCCTGGCGGTTCGCCCGGGGGCGCCGTCGCAGCACCTTGATGCGGCGTTCCGCGTCGAGGCCGGCAAGATCACGGCGATCAACCTCACGCCGCGCTGACGCGGTTCGGTCAGGGCGCGGTGGACGCCGCCGGGGACGGTGAGCCGGCGTCAGGGATCTGCGTCGGGATCGTGGCCGGGATGATGATCTCGTCGCCGATCTTGATCTCATCGACGTTCGTGATCTGTGGGTTCGCGGCCCGCAATGCCTCCAGCGTGGTGCCGTAGCGCTGAGCGATCCCGGACAACGTGTCGCCGGACTGGACGACATAGATCTGCTGGGTGGGTGCGGGCGTCGACGTTGGCTCGACCGAGGCGCTCGGACCGGCCGAGGCCACACTCGACGGGCCGGGCGTGCCGGTCGCGTCCGGACCGCCGAGGCCGATGAGGCTTGGCAGGAAGAACAGCGCGACCGCCGCGAGGGCGACGGCGACGATGCCGAGGAGCATCGGCGGCGGGCTGATCGTGGGCAGCCCGACCCGAGCTCGTAGCGACGGGTAGGCCTCCATGCGCCGCGGCCGCTCCCAGGATGGCGCGTCGGGATCGATGGGCATCACCGGCCTGCGGTTCTGTGCGGCAGGACGAGCCATCTGCGGCACGGGCCGACCCGCCATGTCATCCGCGTCCGGTGGCGGGCTGGGCCGCGCCGGCCGGGGCGGCCGCGCGTCGGGGGTGATCGCGGGCGGAAGTGCTGCCGCTCCCGCACCGGCAGCCAGCGCCTCCGCTGACTCGGCCTCGGCGATCGGCTCGCCGGCCGCCAGCCGGTCGGCCATGCTGCCCGACAGCCCACCGCCACCGGCGGTGCGGGGGTCGCCCGCCCACGGTGGCGGGGCAGACCACGGTCGGGGCGGGTTGCGCTGCGAGCTGGCATCGCCGGCATCGTCCGGGGCTGCGTCGGCCGCCGACCTGGCGCCGGCCGCGGCTGCGGCGGCTCCGGCTGCGGCGGCCGCGGCTCCGGCTGCTGCGCCTGCGGCCGTGCCCGCACCCGTGCCCGCGCCGGCCGGCGACGTCGCGGACCCGCCCCTGGCCTGCGCGGCCTCGCGTCGCGCCCAGTCCTGGAACGTCGGACAGACCGGAAACGCTGACGAGAGGCAGTACGCCTCCTGGTGCGCGAGGGCGCGCGGCGCCGGCCGAACCTCCGCGTAGCAGCGGTGTCGATGGTCAGGGCTGGCCGCGCGCGCGTCCCGATCGTCTTCGAACGCGACAAAGGGACAGGCCGGCGCGCCGTCGACGACGGGCAATCCTCGCTCGGTCATCGGCGCGATGATAACCGTGGGTTGCGCCTCGCTCGTGGCGAACGAGGCAGGTCTGGTGTGGTTAGCGGTGGTTTGGGACCATCGGCCGGCCGGCCCCGGGACCATGCGGGGATGGCCCACCGCGGCTCCGCGGACCTAGCGTGACAGCGTTCCAACTCCGAAACGGGAGCTCCGCCGATGGCCCGCCCCGTGCGCCTCGCGCCGCCTTCGCCCCTGGCCCGCCTCCTCGCCGTCACTGCGGTTGCGACGGTCGTCGCCGCCTCGGTGGCCGTCGCCGCCCCGGCCGTTCCGGTCCTCACCGAGCAGGCAGGCGCCGAAGCGCCGCTCTCGAACGGTCAGCTCGCTCGGCGGCTCTCGGCGGAGATCTACGGCTACCTGCCGTACTGGGAGATCGACAGCGGCGTCGACGCGTACCTGCGCTACGACCTCCTGACCGACATCGCCCTCTTCTCCGTCGGCTTCAATGCCTCAGGCGCGATCGTCACGACGGCCACGGGCTACTCACGAGTGACCGGCAGCACGGCCGCCACGATCGTGAGCCACGCCCACGCCGCCGGCGTCCGCGTCGATCTGACCGTGACCTCCTTCGGCTTCGACAAGAACGCGGCCTTCTTTTCGAACCCGACCGCGATGTCGAACGCCGCCGCAGCGATCGCCACGCTCGTTAAGAACGAGGACCTCGATGGCGTCAGCCTCGACGTCGAGCTGCTCGAGAACGCGTACTTCGCGGCCTATGGCACGTTCGTCGGCCAGATCCGGACGGCGCTCCGGGCCACGAACCCGAATGCCCGCGTCTCGGTCGCCACGAACGGCAGCATCTCGGGCACCGGGATGGCCAACCAGGCCCTCGCGAACGGCGCCGACCGGGTCTTCATCATGGGCTACAGCTACCGGACCGAGGGCGCGAACCCGGCCGGCAGCATCGCGCCGGTCATTCGAACGGACGGCGGCAAGAGCCTGACCTGGACGCTCAACCTCTATCGCGACAAGGGCGTCCCGGCCAACCGCATCCTCATCGGCCTGCCGTACTACGGCCGGAGCTGGAACACGACGACGGGCGCGCTCCATAGCCCAACGACATCGTCCGCCGGCGTCTTCATCCCCAGCGATGACCTCGCCGCGATCCCGGCCGGAACGCCGATCCAGGACGACCCGGTCGAGGCGTCGAAGTGGTTCGCGGTCCAGGACCCGGTCACGCACGCCTGGACGCAAACCTACTTCGATGACCCGATGACACTCCGCACGAAGTACACGCTCGCGGCCTCGCGCGGCCTTGCCGGCGTCGGAATCTGGACGCTCGGCTATGACCGTGGCGTGCCCGGCTATTGGAACTCGATCAGCGCGATCTTCGGAACGACGCGGGTCGCTGGGGCGGATCGGTACGCGACCGGGGCCGCGGGTTCGGCCGAGGCGTTCGCATCCGG
Source organism: Candidatus Polarisedimenticolia bacterium (assembly GCA_035649355.1). Classification (GTDB taxonomy): domain Bacteria; phylum Chloroflexota; class Limnocylindria; order Limnocylindrales; family CSP1-4; genus UBA5189. The sequence goes on along the minus strand of DASRJS010000081.1, from coordinate 12,784 downwards.
CGCCGAGACGGTCTATGTCGCCTCAGGCTGGGCCGGTGCCGAGGCCGTCGCGGGCGCGTCCGCCGCCGGCCGAATGAACTCGCCACTGCTGCTCGTCGGGCCCACCGTGATCCCCGCGTCGGTGAGCGCCGAGCTGACGCGGCTGAAGCCGCAGCGAATCATCGTCATCGGCGGACCCGCCTCGGTCTCGGACGCTGTCGTGGCCACGCTGCAGGGGTTCGCACCGGGCGGCGTCAGCCGGTTGGCCGGCGCAGATCGCTATGACGTCGCCGCGGTGATCAGCCGCAGCGTGTTCCCGGGGACCGCGGCGACCGCGTACGTGGTCAGCGGCCTCGGGCCGGTCGATGCGATGAGCGCGGGCCCTGCTGCTGCGCGCGACGGAGCGCCACTCTTGCTCACGACCGCGAGCGTTCTGCCCGAGGCGACGCGCCTCGAGCTCGTTCGATTGCAGCCCGCGAAGGTCGTCATCGTGGGCGGCACCGGGGTCGTGGCACCGGCCATCGAGGCCGCGATCGGCGCCGCGCTGCCCGGGGTCCAGATCGTCCGGCTCGCGGGCGCCAATCGGTATGCGACGGCAGCAGCTGTGGCTGCAACGTTCAACCACAGTCCCCTGGTGCTGTATGTGGCATCGGGCCAGAGCTTCGCGGACGCGCCGGCTGTGGCCGCTGCGGGATCACGCGGCGCCCCCGTGTTGCTCTCTGCGCCGACCATCTTGCCCACCGCGACGCGCGTCGCGATCGAGTCGCTCGCCCCGGCGCGCGCGCTCGTGGTCGGCGGGCCTGCGGCTCTTTCCGACGCGGTCTTTGCGGCCATCCGCAACGCCGTGGCCGTGGCCAGCTAGCCGATCGACTGACGAGGCGAGCCGCCGCACGTTTGACAGGCCTCACGCCCGGTTCGACACTCGCGGAACCATGGAACGGCCCCGCGAGCGCCCCGAAGGAGGCCCGATGTCCCGCTTCAGCCACTGGCTGGCCCCGAAGACCGTCGTTCGCGGTCACTGCGACCTGCCCTGCGGGGTCTACGACCCGGAGCAGGCCCGGATCGAGGCCGAGAGCGTCTACCGCACGATCGAGAAATACCACGCGAGCACGGACGAGCAGTTCAAGGCCCGCGCGATCGGGATCAAGGAAGAGCGCGCCGAGCTCGTCAAGCATCACCTTGACGTCCTCTGGCACGACTACTTCAAGCCCGAGCACCTCGAGGCCTACCCGAACCTCCACGAAACCTTCTGGAAGGCATCGAAGGCGGCATCGAAGACGAAGCAGTCGCTCGAGCTCGACGACGCGAAGGCCCTTCTCGGCCTTATCGACGAGATCGACGAGATGTGGAAGGGCACCGGCGGACCCGGCAAGACCCGCCTGAACGGCCGGCCCGGCTGAGCCAGCCGCCGGCGGCTCCGATCGCCCGCCCTCGGCCCGCGTCCCGGCCCGCGTCCCTCCGCGAGCGCCTGCGCGGTCCGTGGCGGGTCCTCGTCGAGGAGCCCTCGATGCTGCCGGCCGCCGCACCAGGCGACTGGCTGCTCGTCAACCCGTTGCTCCGGCGCTGGCCGAGGCCCGGCACGATCGTCGTGTTCCGCGACCCGGACGACGACGGGCTCTCGATGAAGCGCGTCGCCGGCGCTCCCGGCGGGACGGTGCCGTTCGCTGAGGGCTATCTCCGGCTTGCCGAGGACGAGGCGTGGCTGCTTGCGGATGCTGACGAGGCCGCGACGGCTGCCGCCGGCTTTGGGCCGCCGCGCGATTCCCGGCTGTTTGGCCCGGTGACGGTTGATCGGCTCGTGGGCCGCGTGCTCTGGCGCTACGGCCCGCGCGCACGCATCGGCCGCGTCCGCTGACGCTCGGCGGCGCGCCTATCCTGTCGACGTGAGCCCCGAGGCGCCCTTCGATCCCACCGCTCCCCTGCCCGGCCCGCCGGATCCGTGGGCCGAGGGTGACACGCCCACACTGCGCGATGGCCCGCCGTGGCACATGACCGAGATGATCGCGGCCGAGCCCGCGGTCGCGAAGCGCGTCCTGAACCGGCTCGCGGATTCCGCGGGCGCGGCGGCGCGCGTGGCCGAGGCGGTGCGAACGGCCGCCGCGGCCGGGCGCCCAGTCATCGTCGTCGGCTGCGGCACGAGCGAGCACGGCGCGCTCGGAGTCGCTGGGATGCTCCGAGAAGCGGCGGGCGCGGCGGGCCTGCCCTCGCAGCCGGGCGAAGCCGGCGCCGCGATCCCGATCCAGGCCTTCGAGGCCTCGCTGGCGCCCGTCAAGGGCGGGCTCGTCATCGGCGTCAGCCACGAGGGTGGCACGTGGGCGACGATGCGGGCGCTCGAGGCCGCCCGCGGCGCGGGCTCGAGGACAGCCTTGATCACCGCGAGCGACCGCTCACCGGCCGCGGCCCTGGCGGATGAAGGCCTAGTCATCGCGACCGGCGAGCTTGACCAGAGCTGGTGCCACACGATCGGCTATCTGTCGCCACTGCTTGCTGGCGCCTCGATCGGGGCCCACCTCTCGGGCACCGCCGTCGACATCTCGGCCGCCGTCGGCCTGCTCCGGACGACGTCCGCGATGACCGCGGCCGCCGAAGGCATCGCCGCCGCGCTTGCCGGCGTTCGACAGCTCCTGGTCATCGGCTCCGGCGCCGACCGCACCGCGGCTCGCGAGCTGACACTCAAGGTCGAGGAGGCGTCGTGGCTGCCGAGCGCGATGCGCGACCTCGAGACATTCCTCCACGGGCACCTCCCCGCGACCGACGAGTTCACCGGCCTCGTCCTCGTCCTCGCCGAACGGCGGGGACAGGCGGCCCGGGTCAAGCGCGCACGGGAGGCGCTGGCTGCGGCCCGCGAGCTCAGGCATCGAACCGCAGCGATCCTTTCAGCGGAAGCTGCCGCCGCGATCGAGGAGGACCTCACGCCGGCCGGCCGGATCGTGGTCGCTGACGCGCCAGGCCTGCCGCCAACGGTCGCCGCCCTGCTCGGGACCCTCGTCCCGCTGCAGCTCATCACCGAGCGCATCGCCCGCGCCCGTGGAACGAACCCTGATCCGATCCGCCGCGACGATCCGCGCTACCTCGCCGCCGCCGAGGCCTCCAGCCCCGGCTGACCGGGCCACGGGGCCTTCAGTCGGTGCCGATGAACGCCTCGGCCATCAGGTCGACCATGTCGAGGTCGCGCGGGATGAAGTCCTGGAGCATGAGCCGCTCGATCCCGGCCTCGGCGTAGCGATGGACCATCGCCCGGGCCTCCTCGGGCTCGCCGTAGATCCAGCGATGGCGCCGCTTCGCGAACCACTCTGTGTCCGTCTCCTCGGTGCCGAGCATCTCCATCAGATCGTTCGTCCGGCGATCGACCTCCGCGGCCGTTCGGCCCACGAGCGCCGGCACCATCGCCGAGCGCGTGAGCGACGCCGGGTCGCGGCCGATCGCGCGACAGGCCTCGTCGAGCGCGGCGGTCTTCTCGGCGACCCGCTCCGGTGACGACGACGTGAGGTTGAACTCATCCGCGTAGCGCGCGCCGATTCGGAGGCCGCGGGGCGTGCCGTCGCCGCCGCAGATGATCCGCGGCCGGACCACGTCGTTCTCTCGCGGACGCCCGGGGACCGCGACCGGCCGCGGGTGCAGCCGCGCGGCGGTGACCGTGACGTGCTTGCCCTCGAAGCTCCAGCCGTCCGGCTGGGTCCACATGCCGTGGAGGATCTGAAGCTGCTCCTCGAGCATGTCGGCGCGGAGGTTGATCGGCGGGAACGGCAGTCCGTGCTCGGCATGCTCTTCGTCGTTCCAGCCGGCCCCAACGCCAACCTCGATCCGGCCGCCGCTCATCTCGTCGACCGTCGTCACGAGCTTCACGAACTGGCCGGGGTGCCGGAAGGTGACCGGCGAGACCAGCGCTCCCAGCGAGATCCGCGACGTCTCGCGGGCGAGGCCAGCCAGGACCGCCCAGGCGTCCGTCGTGGGGTGCCCGGCGGGTCCCGGAAAGCTCGTGTAGTGGTCGGAGCGGAAGAACGATTCGAAGCCTGCCGCCTCGGCCCGCCGAACGATCGCCAGCTGGTCGTCGTAGCTGAGGCCCTGCTGGGCCTCGATCATCAGCGCAAACCGCATCCGATCGATCCTCCATGCCGAGCGAACGATTGCCCTTGACGGAACCATTCAGGTAGCTAGAATGGTTCATGTGACACGAACTATCGCAGCGGGCGTGAGCCCGGACGACGCGGCGGCGGCCGCAGCAACAACGATTCGATCGCCGAAGGCGGCGGCCGTCGACGCCATCCTGACAGAACTCGGCGGCGCGATCCGCGATCTCCGTTGCGCCTCGATGGAGGGCACGCTTCGAACCGGGGTCAGCATGACCCAGATGCACGTGCTGTGGCTGCTCACGCATCACGGAGCGATGGCGATGAGCCGCCTCGCAGACCTGCTCGATATCTCGCTTTCGAACGCGACCGGCCTCGTCGACCGCATGGAAGAGCGCGGCCTCATCGAACGAAGCCGGGTCCCGGATGATCGGCGGCTGGTCCTCGTCCAGCCGTCTCAAGCGGGGACGGATGCGCTGACGTCAAACGAGGGTCTCAGGCGCGAGCGCCTTCGAGCCGCCCTCGGTCGCATGACTGACCGCCAGCTCGAACGCGCGCGTCTGACGTTCCGGGATTTCCGGATGGCCGTCCAGGCCGAGCTGGGAACGACCGGGCCCCACCGCCACCACTTCGTCGACAGCGCCGACTGACCGTCGGCGCCACCAGTCACCCGCAACGAGAGGTCGTCATGGAGTCGTTTCCCGCAGAAGTCGCCGAGACCCCGTCAGTCGCCGAGGACCCGGCCCTTGGCCTGAGCCAGCGCTCGAAGCTCGAGATCCTCGGCGCGGTCCTGCTCGGCATGTTCCTGTCGGCGCTGGACCAGACGATCGTCGGACCGGTGATGCCGCGAATCGTCTCCGACTTGAACGGCGTGGACTACTACACGTGGGTCGCGACGATCTACCTGCTCACGAGCACCGTGACGGTGCCGATCTACGGCAAGCTCTCCGACCTCTACGGCCGGAAGCCGATCCTCATGGGCGGCATCGGCCTGTTCCTCATCGGCTCTGCCCTTTCCGGCGCGAGCCAGGAGATGTGGCAGCTCGTGCTGTTCCGGGGTATCCAGGGCCTCGGCGCCGGGGCGCTCTTCCCGATCGCGCTCGCAGTCATCGGTGACCTCTTCACGCCCGCCGAACGCGGCAAGTACCAGGGCCTCTTCGGCCTCGTGTTCGGTGTGTCGTTCCTGCTCGGCCCCGGCCTCGGCGGGTACATCACCGACAACGCCAGCTGGCACTGGATCTTCTACGTCAACATCCCGGTCGGCCTCGTCGCCCTTGCGGTCATCTGGCGGCTGCTGCCGAACATCCGGCACACCGAGCGGGCCGGCAAGATCGACTGGCTCGGCGTGACGACACTCGTCCTGGCGCTCGTCCCAATCCTCATCGGCTTCACGATCGCCCAGAACAACGGCTTCGGCGATCCCTACTTCTGGGTCTGGACCGGCGCCGGTCTCGCGTTCCTCGTTGCGTTCATCCTCGTCGAGCGGCGCGCGGCGGACCCCGTCATCCCACTCGGCCTCTTCCGGAACCGGACGTTCTCGGCGTCAATGGTCTCGATCTTCTTCGCGACCTTCGGCTTCGGCGCGTTGATCATCTTCCTGCCGTTCTACTTCCTCATCGTCGAGGGCGTCTCATACACGGAGTCGGGCTACCGCTTCCTGCCGTTCATGTTCGGGCTGATCACGAGCTCGATCATCTCGGGCCAGCTGGTCAGCCGGACCGGCCGCTACAAGCCGTACATCATCGGCGGGATCCTGATCCTCATCGTCGGCCAGCTGCTCATGACGAACCTCCGCGTCGGCACCTCCGATGTCTCTCTCGCGACGTGGATGTTCATCTCAGGCCTCGGCATTGGCCCGACGTTCGCGGTCTTCACGATCGTCGTCCAGAACGCCGTGCCCTTCCAGCAGCTCGGAGCCGCAACGAGCGACCTCACGTTGTTCCGCCAGATCGGCACGACGATCGGCATCGCCGTGGCGTTCGTCGTCTTCCGGCTGAACCTCACGTGGGATCTGCTCCGCGACCAGCTCATTGCGGCGGGCGCCCCTGCCGCTCTCGTACCGACGACGCAACCGGCGGGCTTCGACATCGCCCAGCTGACGAACGTCAGCGCGGGCGCGGGCTCGAACCCGCTCGGCCAGATCCCCGCGGAGTTCCTGCCGATCTTCGAGAGAGGCTTCCACAGCGCGCTGACGATCGCGATCGCGAACAGCATCTGGCTCGGCGTCGGGGCCGCGATCATCGCTGTGGTCTCGGCGTTCTTCCTCAAGGAGATCCCGCTTCGAACCACGCTCGGCGCGCGGACTCCCGCACCAGCGGCACAGCCGATGCAGGCGACGCCCGCCGCCGACTGACGACCACGACCTCCGCTCCTCTACGGCCCCGGGCACTGCTCGGGGCCGTTTCACATCTGGCGACTACGATCGGGGCCGATGGACACTCGAACGGACGCGCGCCTCGCTGGCTACCCGCCGCATCTGACCGCGATCGGTGCGGCCGAGGCGCCGTTTCGGACGGCGCTTGCTGCGGCCGAGCTGCCCGCGGGGACGATGCAGCGCGTGACGTACGGCGAGCTCGACATCCTCCTTGCTCACACCTCCGACGGGATCGTCGCGACGGACGATCGCTGCCCGCACATGTCAGCCCCGCTGTCGATCGGTGTCCTCGACGCGTGCGAGGTCGACTGCCCGCTCCACGACGGCCGGTTCGACCTTCGAACGGGTGCTGCCGTGCGCATGCCGACGACCGGCGGGCTCGATCCGGACGGTCGCTACCACCCGGTGTGGGCGCCGGAGGGCCGCGAGCCGAAGCCGGATCCGCCGGGCAAGAAGGCCGAGGCGCGCCGCCTGACTCGGGTGCGGCGGCTGCGCTACTACCCGCTCCGGATCGTGGCTGGTGTGATCGAGGTCCGGGTGCCGGAATCGCCGGCCGTCTAGCCCTGGCGAGCTCTAGTCGCGGCGGCGCATCCCGCCCGCCGGTCGCGGATCCTTGCCGCCCGAGGTCCGACGGACCATCTCGACGACCTCGTCCGGGTCGTCGGTGATCTGCAGGTAGTCGATGTCACTGGCGTCGATCGCCTTCTGCGCGAGGAGCGTGCCTCGGATCCAGTCGAGAAGGCCGGCCCAGTAGCTCCGGCCGACGAGGACGATCGGGAAGTGCTCGATCTTGCCGGTCTGGATGAGCGTCAACGCTTCGAACAGCTCGTCCATCGTCCCGAATCCGCCGGGCAGGATGACGAACCCGTCGGCGTACTTCACGAACATCGTCTTTCGGGCGAAGAAGTAGCGGAACTCGACACCGAGATCGCAGTACGGGTTCAGGTCCTGCTCCTTCGGCAGCTCGATGTTGCAGCCCACCGACAGGCCGCCGCCCTCCTGGCAGCCGCGGTTCGCCGCCTCCATCGCGCCCGGCCCGCCGCCGGTGATCACGGCATAGCCGGCCTCGGCGAGCTTGCGGCCGATGCTTCGGGCGAGGTTGTAATTGGGCGCTCCCTCCTCGACGCGGGCGCTCCCGAAGACGGTGATCGCGGGCCCGAGGCTGGCCAGCGCATCGAAGCCCTCGACGAACTCGCTGAGGATCCGCAGCGCGCGCCACGGATCCGAATGGAGGAAGTCCGGCTCTTCGGGCCGCTTGAGGAGGCGTTCGTCCTCGGTCGTGCTGCCGGTGTCCTCGGCCATCATCTCGACGGCCTTGCCGCGCATGACCACGCGGCCGCTCCGTCGGTGCGCCTCCACCCGGTCCACGCCGCCGGGCGCCGCCAATGGCTCGCCGACGTTCGGCGGCGTCGGTGCGCCGGACGCCGCGCGTTCGGACGGCTTCAACTCGTCGTCGGTCACCAGGTGGCCTCGATCCAACGCTCAGGGCTCAGGCTGGCATGCTACTCGCGTGGGACGCACACCCGAGACGCCGTCGGCGCGCCGTCCGACCCGGCTGACGCTGGCGATCGTCGTGACCGCAGTCGGGATCGTCTGGATCGGCCAGGGCCTCGGGCTGATCCGCAGCCGCAGCTTCATGACCGACGACCCAACCTGGGCCTGGATCGGCGCGGCCGTTGTCATCATCGGGGCGGCGCTGCTCGTTCGGAGCTTTCGCATCCGCCGCGGCGGGTAGCCAGGCCGGCGGCGCGGCGCCTTAGTCCACCTCGTGTAGCTAGGACCGAGGGCGAAGCGGGATGGTAGAGATCATCGTGGCGCAATCGGCGGCGCAATTGCAGCAGGTCAGGGAGCTGTCGCGAGGGTATGTCGCCTGGCTTGTCGAACTGGATAAATCGCTGGGCGTTTACGACCCCGACGTGTTCAGAGCCTATGGCTACGAGGGCGGCGAGGCCCATCTGCCTGGCGAATACGGCGCGCCCGATGGCTGTCTGCTGCTGGCCGTCGTCGACTCGAGACCGGCCGGCTGCATTGCACTACGAAAGTTCAGCGAGAGCACTTGTGAGATGCGGATGTTGTTCGTTCATCCGAAGTTCCAAGGGCTCGGGGTCGGCAGGGCGCTGGTCGTCAGGCTGCTGGATCAGGCAAGGACGATGGGCTATTCGTCCATGTGCCTCGACACGTCGCGCCACATGGTCAGTGCTCACCGCTTGTACGCCTCGCTTGGCTTCCGGGAGGTTGGCCAGTACCACGACCGACAAGACAGCCTCAAGGACATCAAGATCTTCATGGAGAGACGGCTGCTCTAGCGTCGTGCCGCGGGCTTAGCCCGACAGGGTCAGCCGAGCGAGGCGGCGGCCATCGCGCGCCAGGCGACGTCGTCCTGGCCGACCGCGAACGAGTTCCCGAGGCGAACGAGCGGCAATCGGATCAGCCGCTGATCGGCGAGGAGCCGCTCTCCAAGGTCCGCCTCTGACATTGAGAGGTAGCCGAGCCCGAGGTCGCGCCATACGCGGCCCTCGCGATCCGCGAGCGCGTTCGCGCCGAGCCGCTCCACGAACCGCCGCAGCTCGCCGGGCGCGAGCGCTCGCCGTCGGATGTCCGAGTACTGCACCTCGACGCGCCGCTCCTTGAAGAAGCGGAGTGCGGCCCGCGTCGCTGACGAGTCGTCGCGCCCGAAGACGATGACCGGCCCGCTCACTGGGCGGGCTTCGAATCAGGGGTCGCGGCCGCCCGGACGGGCTCGAGCGCGACGATCGGGATGTGATATGTCGCCTTGCGCCGATAGAGGCGATACCCGGGATACCCGGCCGCCGCGCGTTCGAACGCGATTTCGTAGGCGTCGCCCGATAGCTCCCGCGGCCGGACCACGAACCGACGACCGCGCGCCTGCACATCGACCCGGGCGGCCTCCATCAGGTTCAGGTACCAATCGGGGATCCGGCCCGAACCGCCGCGCGAGGCGACCACGACAAGCGAGCCATCGGGCGAGCCGACCTCCGTACCGACCGGGAACGCATACAGCGCCACCGGCCGCGGCGCGCCAGACCGGCGCCCTGGCACCTGAACGAGGACGGTCTCCGCCCCGAGCGAACGCCCAAGGATTCCCTGCCCGCCAGCACGGCCGTAGAGCCACGGGTGAAGCCGCCGGTTGAAGCGCGTCGTCGAGTACCAGCCGATCAGGCGGTACGCAATCACGGGCAGCCGCGGCACGCGTAGGAGCGTAGCCGGGCGGGTACCATCAGCGCGATGAGCGTCTGGTTCACGGTCGAGCTCGAAGACAGGCCCGGCTCGCTCGCTCGCGTCGCCCAGGCGCTCGGCGAGCGCGGCGTCAACATCAAGGCGATCGTGGGCGTTGCCGAGGACACGGACGGGGCGCTCATGCTCGAAACCTCCGACGCGAACGCGACCCGCGAGGCGCTCGGTGCCCTCGGCGTCCGCTTCGAAGAGCACGCCACCGGCGGCGGCATGGCTCCGAACCGAACCGCGGTCGCCGACATGGGCCGCGGCCGGGGCTGACCCGGCACCGCCCCTACGAACTGATCGGAATGGCCCGCGGCAAGGCCCTCCCCCCAACGGTCGCCGCGCGCCTGCTCCTCGACGATGTCCCGGCCGCCATCCCGGCGCTGTGCGCGAGTCTCGAGAACGTGGGCGCCAAGCTGCGCACCCTGTCGACCGTCCGCCGAATGGATGGCGCGGTCGAGATCGAAATCGAGGTCGAAAGCGTCGATGAAGCGGGCCTGACCGCCGTCATCGAAGGCGCGCCAGGCATTCGAACCTCGAGGCTCACACGATCCCTGGACAAGGTCTTCGGCAAGCGGGTCATCGTCATCGGCGGTGGGGCGCAGGTCGCCCAGGTGGCACTCGGGGCGGTGACCGAGGCCGACCGACATAACCTGCGAGGCGAGCGCATCTCGGTCGACACGATCGGGCTGGTGGGCGAGCAGAGTATCGCCGATGCGGTCCGGGCGGTCGCGGACCTGCCGCGGGCGAGGATCCTCGTCCTCGCGGGTTCGCTGATGGGCGGCGACATCACGCGCGCCGCCCGGGAGCTCCGCGAGCACGGCATCCCGATCATCGCGACGAACATGGCCGGCTCTGTCCCGGAAGCTGCGGACCTCGTCGTCAGCGACCCGGTCCAGGCCGGCACGATGGCGGTCATGGCGATCGCGGACACGGCGACCTTCGACCTCGAGCGCCAGCGCGGCCGCCGCTACTGAGCGGGACTGACCGATGCGCATCGCGACCTGGAACGTCAATTCGCTGAAGGCCCGGCTCGACGCCGTCAACAACTGGCTCGCGCGCGGCTCGCCGGACGTCCTGCTGATGCAGGAGACGAAGCTTTCGGACGATGACGCGCCGGTCATGCCGTTCGCGATGGCCGGCTACGACCTCGTCCATCACGGCGAGGGCCGCTGGAACGGCGTCGCGATCGCGGTTCGTCAGGGCACCGATGTCTCCGAGGTCCAGACGAACTTCGACGACCGGCCCGTCCGCGACAGCGGTCCGGGCGCCAGTGGCGACTTTTCCGAGGACGATTTCGACCCGTTCGACGAAGCGCGGATGCTGAGCGTCCGCCTCTCGCCACCGGGGAGCGACCCGTTCCGGATCGTCAGCCTCTATGGCCCGAACGGCCGCGTCGTCGATTCGCCGTTCTACCGCGGCAAGCTCGCATGGTTCGATCGTCTGCGCCGGTGGCTGGACGAGACGCGGGATCCGACGGAGCCGCTGATCCTCGGCGGCGACCTGAACATCGCCCCGACTCCGGACGACGTCTGGAACGAGAAGGCCGTCCACGGCGGCACCCACGTATCCGAGCCCGAACGGGCCACCTTCAGGCATCTCCTCGACTGGGGCCTGACTGACGCCTACCGGGCGAAGAGCGACGCTCGCGGGCGCTTCACGTGGTGGGACTACCGCGCCGGCAACTTCCACAAGAACTTCGGGATGCGGATCGACCACCTCCTCGTCACGAAGCCGATCGCCGACCGCCTCGTTGCCGCGGAGATCGACCGCGAAGCCCGAAAGGGGCCGCCGATCCCGTCCGACCACGCACCTTTGACGATCGACCTCGACGAACCCGGCAAGCCGTTCGATCCCGACTGGGACGGCGCCCTGCGGCGGATCGCGCTCCGGACCCGCTGAGGCGCGGGCGCGGCGCGGCGCGGCACGGCACGCCGGTTAGGCGGTCGCCTTTCGCGTAGCGAATGTAACGAGCGGATGTGCGGCTGCTACTGCCGGTTTCCTGCGCGTCGTGAAGGGATCCGGTCACGTTCCTCGTCAGACGAAAGGAACCGACACAGTCGGCCGCGAATCGGCTCCATACATTCGTCTCGCGAAAAGCGGGTGAGCGGACGCCAGCCAGACAGCCAGCGTGGCCGCCCGACGGCGGGTTGCGCCTTGCGGGACGCCGCGCGTTCGACCGAGGGGGCGGACCCTAGGCTCGGCCGAGCATGACCGCCTCCTCAGTGAGTGCGCCAGCCGCGCGACAAGCGCCCCCCGATGGCGCGCCGGAGATCAGTCTCCGGCAGGTCACGAAGGCTTTCGGCAGCGTCACCGCCGTCGATGACCTCTCGCTCGACATCCGGGCCGGCGAGTTCTTCTCGCTCCTCGGGCCGAGCGGCTGCGGCAAGACAACGACGCTGCGGATGATCGGCGGCTTCGAGGAGCCCACGAGCGGCCGGATCGAGCTCCGCGGACGGGACGTCACCCGAGACCCGCCGGACAAGCGGCCGGTCAACATGGTCTTCCAGAACTACGCCCTGTTCCCGCACCTCAGCGTCTTCGAGAACATCGCGTTCGGGCTCCGGCGCCGCAACGTGCCGGCGCAGGAGATTCGCGAGCGCGTCGCCGACGCCCTCGCGCTCGTCCACCTGCCCGGCTACGAGAACCGCAAGCCGAACCAGCTCTCCGGCGGCCAGCAGCAGCGCGTCGCGCTCGCACGCGCGCTCGTGAACCGCCCTAACGTCCTCCTCCTCGACGAGCCGCTCGGAGCGCTGGACCTGAAGCTTCGCCAGCGACTCCAGCTGGAGCTGAAGCGCATCCAGACCGAGGTCGGCATCACGTTCGTGTACGTGACCCATGACCAGGAAGAGGCGCTCACGATGAGCGACCGGATCGCGGTGATGTCCGCAGGCAAAGTCGAGCAGCTCGGAACGCCCGAAGAGCTGTACGACAGGCCGGCGACCCGCTTCGTGGCCGATTTCATCGGCCGGACGAACCTCCTGCGGGGCACCGTCCGAGGCGTCGATTCCGACCGCGCAAGCATCGAATTGACGAGCGGCGAAGGCACAACCACGATCGCCGGCGGCCTCAGAGCCGGCGACTCAATCGAGCTGTCCGTTCGACCCGAGGTCGTGCACCT
>DASRJS010000080.1:0-16030 GCA_035649355.1 Candidatus Polarisedimenticolia bacterium | reverse complement strand
TCCTGCGAACGGCGCTCGGCGAGCTGGCCCTTGATGCCGTCGATCGCGAGGATCCGGACCTTGAGCTCCTCGATGGCCGCGCTGACGTCGTCGCGCGCCGGCTCCGTCACGACGATGTCGATGTGGAGGTCCTGGCCGAGCGGGAACTTCTCGTTGATCAGCTTCACGCCCGCGATGCCGTCGATCGACGAGGGAAAGCCGCTGATGTCGGTCACGCCGGTCTTCAACCGCAGGACCGGCGAGGCCACGGCAAGGAGGAGCAGGGCCGAAACCAGGGCCATCGGGACCGGTCTCGCCATGACCGCGTTGACGAGCCGGGCCCAAGGGCCGCTGCCGGGTGGGCGTGCGGCTCGTCGTTCGAGCCAGTCGAGGGCGCTCTGCCAGCGCAGCAGCCGCGGGATCCACGTGGCCGGGCGGCCGGCATTCACCCGGTCGCCGAGGAGCGCCAGCGTCGCGGGCAGGAACGTCAGGCTGCCGATGACCGACACGAGCACGACGCCCATCGTCCCGACGGCCATCGACGTGAAGAGGCTGATCCCGAGGGTCACGAGCCCGCCGAGCGAGATGACGACGGCAATGCCGCTGAAGAACACCGCCCGGCCGGCCGTCGACGATGAGGTCTCGATCGCCTCGAGAACCGTCCGCCCGTGGCGGCGTTCGGTTCGGAAGCGCGTGATCATGAACAGCGAGTAGTCGACCGCGACCGCCAGGCCCATGAGCACGACGAGCTGGCTCGCATTCGGGCTGACGCCACCCACGGTCTGGCTGTAGATGCCAAGGAAGCCGTAGGCCGCGGCGAGCGACGTCAGCGCGAGGACGAGCGGAATCAGCGACGCCGCGATCGCCCCGAATGCGACCAGCAGGATCGCGAACGTGATCGGGATCGTGATCCGCAGCGACGAGTCAAGGTCGCGCGTGATCAGGTCGTTGATGTCGCGATTGATGAACGTGCTGCTGATGACGTGGATCGTCGCGCTCGGCATTCGGGCCCGGGCCGCGTCCACCGCGACCGGCACGGGGACGAGCTTCTGCAGGACGATGTCTCGCTCCCCGGGGATGTTGCCGACGATCTGGACCGTGCTTCGGTCTGGCGAGATGAGTCCGGCCTGGGCCTCGGGCGGGACGACGAACGGATCGACGACGCCGTCGAAGACCGGCGTGTCGGCGACACCGTCGACGCTGGTCCGCAGCGCGGCGAGGTCGGCGACAAGCGCGTGGATGTCCGCCTGGAATTCAGGGGCCTGCGCCGCGTCTGGCCCGCCGTTGACGACGACGACGAGGCGCTCCGCCGGGGCGATCGGCTCCCCTGCCCCGAAGACGTCAAACGCTTCCTCCGATTCGAGGCGCGGTCCGCTTGGATCGTCGTTGACGTCGAGCGTGTTGATTCCGCCCGTCGCGATGCTGCCGCCGAGGGTCCCGAGCGTGGCGACGAACCACAGGACGAACACAAGCCGGGCGCGACGCGCGCTCCAGACGGCAACACGCACGGTCCACGGCGCGCGGGCGCGGGCGTCCTCCGGCGGTGCCATCAGTCCATTGATACACCGCCGGACGTGTCGGCGGTTTCGCGTAACGCCGCGAGGCGCCGCGCGTCACACCACGCAGGAGGCGTTGGGATGGCTCTCAGTCAGCGGATCGCGCGTCACGCGCTCGTCGTCTGGATCTCGCTCTCGGTCGTCGTCTGCACCTGGGTGGGCTGGCTCGTCTCGCGGCCGTAGCGTTCGGGTCGGCGCTCCATCCGCTCGAGGAATGGCTTCGCGCCCAGGCGCGTGAGCGTTTCGCGTGCAGTCGCGATGGCCGTCTGAATGTCCGGGCTATCGCGCTCGGCCGGCGGCAGCAGGATCGCGGCGTCCACGGTCGCGGCAGCCTCGTCGAATGCCACGCCGAGCTGGCGGTAGAGCCGGAACGCCTCTCGGTACGCGGCAAGCGCCTCAGCCCCTCGCCCTTCGAGCGCGGCCAGGCCGGCCTGCGCGGCCATCCTGTCGGCGTCCAGGGCCGGCCCGGCGAACCCAATCGACTGGAGTCGCTGAACGAGCGAGCTCGCCGCCTCAGCATCACCTGCCCAGAGCGCGGCCCGAGCCGCCAACGGAAGCGCGAGCGGTTCGAAGAAGTCCGCTCGGTCAGCTGCTTCGACCGCCCGCTCGCGGGCAGTGGCGAGATCCCCCGCAGCAAAGCTCGCCCAGGCCCAGGCGAGTGCCACGTACGAGCCGAACTGTGGATCCGTGCTCCCGGCGGCGAGGCGCTCCGCCGCGGCAATGTCCGAGCCAGCGTCGTGCCCGCGCAACGACCGCAGGATCGAGCGATCGACGAAGTCCTCGGTGAACAGGCTCCCGGCCGGCTCGTCCGCGAGCCACTCGTCGAGGGCGGTGTCGGCCCAGTCCCACTCACCGACGCGAATCGCCGAGATCGTGCCGTTCCCGATCTGGAACTGCTGGTAGGTCCTCGAGCCCGTGCGGCGCCCGATCTCCATGCCTTCGCGACAGAGCTCGAAGCCGCGCAGCGGTTCCCCCCACTGCTCGTAGAAGCTCAGGAGGACCCGCGCGTTGAGCTCGACGTCGGTGAGGTTCTTCGAGAGGGCGAGATCGTGTCCGCCGCGCAGAAGAACCATCGCCTGGGTCGGTTGGCCGAGGGTGATCATCGCAGCGCCGCGCCCGACGAGACCACGCACGATCGCGGCATCCATCCGCAGACGCTCGGCCGTCGGCAGGTAGCGGTCGAACCAGGCAATGGCCGACGCGGGCTCGTTGAGCCCGCGGTACGCCCGACCGAGCGCCACCATCAGCTCCACGCCCGACGGTGTCGCTTCGAGATCCTGGAACTCCGACCACGCCTCGAGCAGGAGGTCGCGGGCCCTTGCCGGGTCAGCCCGGAAGTTCGAGATCGCGCTAGCCCTGGCGACGATAGCGGCGACGACCCCAGCACGATCGCCGAGGGCCCGGTGTTCCCTCTCCGCGCTCTCGGCGTGGGTGATGATCGCCTCGGCCTGCAGCATCTGGCCGGCCGCGGCCACGACCCGCATGTGGAGGTCGGCCCGCTCAGCTCCGTCCGTGGTGACGGCGATGGCCTGCTCGAGGAATCGGATCGCCTGCTCGAACGAGCCCAGCGCCACCGCCCGCTCCGCCGCGCCTCGCAGCGCCAGCCGAGCCTGCGCGCCGAGTGCCGCCGCCTCAGCCGCGTCCGCGGCGAGCCGCTGGGCGGCCAGGTAGTGCCCGGCCAGGCCGCCGGCGAGCTCGTCCGTGCCGAGGCTCTCGAAGAAGCGCGCCGCCGCGAGGTGTCGGACCTTCCGGTCCCGCTTCGCGAGCGTGTTGTAGGCAACCTCCCGGATCAGCGCCTGGACGAACGCGTACTGGCCCCGCTCGGGCGACCGCGGGTCGGCGTCGAGGACCAGGAGCTCACGCCGAACGAGCGCCCGCAGGCGCTCTTCGAGCTCGAGCTGCGCGGCGCCCGAGACGCTGGCGAGGCCGGCAACCGTGAAGCTCTGACCGAGGACGGCGGCGTCCTCGATCAGCGAGCGATCGGCGGGGTCGAGCCCGTCGAGCCGGGCGCCAATGAGAGCACTCAGCGTCTCCGGAACCGCGAGCTCGTCGAGCGAACCGAGCTCGCCGACCGGGGCGTAAGCGCCGTCCTCCACGCGTAACCGTCCCTGGGCGACGAGCATCCGGACGGTCTCGACGGCGTACAGCGGGATGCCATCCGCGCGGGCAACGATCGTCGCGACGGCCTTGGCCGGGA
The DNA here is from genome assembly GCA_035649355.1 of Candidatus Polarisedimenticolia bacterium. Classification (GTDB taxonomy): domain Bacteria; phylum Chloroflexota; class Limnocylindria; order Limnocylindrales; family CSP1-4; genus UBA5189. Next base: position 12,298 of record DASRJS010000080.1, on the reverse strand, counting down.
GGCCGGGCACCATTCCCGCGAGGAGTCGCTCCATGGCGACCGGCGCGAGGGGCTCGAGTCGGATCGACGTGAATGAGCGGACACCGGCTCCCCAGTCAGCTCGCCGTTCAAGGAGCTCCGGCCGCGCGAGCGTGACGACCATGATCGGGACGGAGCGGCTCCACTCCATCAGGTGCTGGATGAAGTCGAGCTGGCCTTTGTCGGCGTGATGGAAGTCCTCGAACACCATGACGACAGGATTCGTCGCCGCGAGTCGCTCGAAGAATGTCCGCCAGGCGGCAAAGAGCTGCTCGGACGCGATCCCGCTCTCGATGCCGAGGAGCGCGAGGAGTGCGCCCTCGACCCACGCTCGCTCGTCGGGATCCGGGAGATGCTGCGCGACAGTTGCGGCGATCCTGGCACGCGTCGTGGGCTCGTCGTCCGTTTCGACGAGGCCCGCGCGACCGCGGACCATCTCGCCCAGCGCCCAGAACGAGATCCCATCGCCGTACGCGGGGCTTCGCCCTTCGTGCCACCACGCGGTTCCGGCGATGCCGTCGAGGTACTTGAGGAACTCCCACGCGAGGCGGGTCTTGCCGATCCCGCCCGGGCCAACAACGCTCACGAGGCGCGGCTTCTGTTCCCGTTCCGTGGCGTGGTACAGGTCCTTGAGCAGCCGGATCTCCTCGTCGCGGCCAACGAACGGGGATTCGACGGCCTCGCTGCGGCCGCGGCCGCGGCGCTCGGCCACGACCCGCACGGCGTGCCACGCCGGGATCGGAGCGGACTTGCCCTTGACCACCTGGTCGCCGGCCGGCTCGAACGCGATGGCGCCGGCGGCCGCACGCTGGGTCGTCTCGCCCACGAGCACGGCGCCCGGTGCGGCGGCGGACTGGAGGCGGCTCGCGGTGTTGACCAGATCGCCCGCAACCATGCCCTGGTTCGTCGCGCCGATCGTCACCGCCGCCTCGCCGGTGAGAACGCCGGCTCGGGCCTGGATCCCCGGCCCGAGGCTCGGAATGGCATCGACCAGATCGAGCGCGGCGCGGACCGCACGTTCGGCATCGTCCTCCTGGGCCGTGGGCGCACCCCAGACGGCCATGACGGCGTCGCCGATGAACTTCTCGATCGTGCCGCCGTAGCGTCCGACGACCTGGCGCGCGAGGTCGAAATAGCGGCTCAGGACTTCCCGCACGTCCTCGGAATCACGGCCGTCGGAGAACGTGGTGAAGCCGACGAGGTCCGCGAACAGGATCGAGACGACCCGCCGTTCGGCAACCGGCTCAGCGCGCGCCGCTGGCGTGCGCGTGGCGGTAGGCGCAGATCGAGGCGTGGCGACGTTCGAGAGAAGTGTCGCGTCCTCGGAGCAGAACTTCGCGCCCGGCGGGTTGACGGTTCCGCACGCCGGGCACGTGATCCCGAACGGCGTTCCGCACTCGATGCAGAACTTCGCGCCCGGGCGGTTCTCGGTGCCGCAGTTCGAACAGATCAAGGGTCGCGCTCGCCTCCGCCGCGCTCAGTCGGACCCTGAGGATACGCGGGCGGGCGGGCGCCGGGAACGTCAGGCGGGCCGCGATCCCTCGCTCAGCGCTGCGACGGATCGGCCCCTGAACGCGACGACGAGACCGAGCAGGATCCAGCCGACACCGTTGAAGAAGACGCCGGCCAGCGCGAGCCGCATCGCGAGGCTGTCGACCCCCGGCTCGACGAGACCGAGATGGCTGATGCCGATGATGGCGAGCGAGCCCAGCACGAGGGCCGTTGCACCGATGCGGCCCAGCCCGGGGAGCCGAAGGGCGACGAGCCCGAACAGGCCATCGGCGAGCCACAGCGCGATCCCAGCGAGCATCCAGATCAGTGCGTCGTACTCGCCGAACACGCGCGGGCGACCGGGCTGCGTCAGGACGATCATCGCTGCGTAGACCACGTTCGAGACGACCACGAACGACGCCACGGCGCGGCCAAGGCCACCAAGGCGATCGAACCAGGTCCGGCTGATGGCGACCGCGATCGCGACTGCACCCAGGTTGAAGACGACGAGCCGAACGACGTTGACGGTGCCGCCGATGAAGACCACGAACGCCGATACGAGCCACACGCCGCCGACGATCCCGAGGACGCCGAGGAAGCGCATCGTTGATGTCGGGGCCGGCGCGCCGCCGTTCGAGACGCGCTCGGCGAGCCCGTTCCAGAACACGTCGATGACATTCGCGAGGAGCGTCCGGAGCTGGCCGTGCTGGGCGTTCGGGGCGCGGGCATCGCGCAGCTCATCGGCGCAGAGCTGGAGGAGCTCGTCGCCGTAACGCGTGCGGAACTCGGCCGGGTAGAGCTGGAGCAGGGCTCGGAAGAGGCGGTCCTGCGCACTCATCGCCCGGACTCCGGGACGAAGTTGCGGCTGGCTCGGACGAGGCCCTCGAGGCGTCGCACCTCAGCCGTGGTTGCGGCCAGGCCGGCGGCGGTGAGGCGGTAGTAACGCCGGCGCTGGTCGTCGAGCCCGGGATCCGGTCGCTCTTCGGTCTCCTCGATGAGGCCGTCCTCGACGAGCTTGCGGATCGTCGTGTAGATCGCGCCGGGCCCAAGGCGGATCGCGCCGTCGGTCAGCCGTTCGACCTCGCGCATGATCGCGTAGCCATGTCGCTCCTCGGCGCCGATGGCGAGGAGGACGTGCAACGCGTTCCGCGACAGCGGCGGGAGCGCGGGGAGGGACTTCGTTGCTGCCATCGGCGCGACTATATCAGTGTCTGATGCATTGTCAAGAGATACAGTCGAGGCTGCCAGCGAGCCTATGGACAGTCGTGCGCCGCCTTCGTCGCGGCCTGTTTCAGGGCCGCCACGTCAACATGGCCGCTCGCGACATCATTCGAGATCGCATTCGTGTTCTGGGCGTCCGCATCGGCCTGGATCTCGACGGCCGTCGCGATGAGGTCCGCGTAGCGGGCGAGCGCGTTCGTATGGGGCGTCTCGTAGCACGTCGCCGGTGGGTGAGCCTGCAGCCACGCGCGCTCCGCCGCGGCCAGGGTCTCGAGGTTCTGCGCCGTGGCCTTCGCGGCCGCGAAGTCGGCGGCCTGACTTGAAGCGTTGATGCTCGTGAGCATCGCGTCGATGGAGTTGGCTGCGGACGTGACGCGGGCAGCGAACGCGTCGGCAGCGGCGCCAGGATCCAGCGTGGGCGCAGGCGTCGGCACGGGGGTGGGCGGCGGCGGCGTGACGCCCGGCGGCGTGGGTGTCGGCGCGGTTGACGGTCCCGGCGAGGCGCTGGCAGGAGGCTGGCTCTGGCCCGGCGAGCTCGGCGCCGGTGAGGAACCCGGTGGCGGCGTCTGTCCGGGCAGCAGGGAGACCGCCGGTTCGGAGGTTCCCGGCGACGCGTCCGATGACGCCCCAGGCGAGCCGCTGCCAACGGCGACCCCGCCGCTCCCGCCCTGCGATGCCCCAGCCGAGGCCTCCGCCGAGCTCGGTGGCGAGCCGGAGGCGGACGGCGTGCCGCTCGAGACGACGACGACGACGAGGACGACGGTCGCAAGGGCGCCGCCGGCCGCAAGCGTTCCGAGCGTGCTGTTCGCGCGCGCGAACCGACTCCCCCAGCTCGTGAATGCGCCCCCTGCGGCCGCCAATGCGAGGAGCGCGGCAGGCCGGCGACGCTCGCCCTTCCGTGGCAGCGGCGGGATGATGACGGTCCGGACGGCTGTGTTTGTCGGCGTCGCGTTGGCCATCAGGCCGAGGTGACCGTCTTCCTGGTCGATGCGCAGCGCGCCGTCCGCGACGTCCTGCAGCGTCCGTTCCGCGTTCGCGACGAACCGCTGCAGGGCCTGCGCCGCCGGCCCGCTGGCACCACTCGGCCCGGCGCCACGGGCGGCCAGCCGCTCGCCCGTGTCTCGCTGGAACGCCACGAACCGGGCCACCAGCGCCGCGGCCGCGAGCCCTGCCTCGTGGATCCGTCCCACGATCGCCGGCCTGGCGCCATCCGGACTCGCACGCATCAGGGCGTGGATATCGGTCCGGAGCACGGCGAGGTCGTGCCTCGTCGCCGTCGACGCCTCGGTCAGGACGCGGAGCGCCTCATGGCTCGCCTCCGGTGCCTCGAAGTCGGCGAGGAGGTCGGACGGATCGTCACTGCGGGCGTTGGCTTCGAACCGCTCGAGGACCGAGGCGAGGCCCTGGACGAACCGCTGCAACCGACCGGCGCGCGTCTCGAGATCGGCCGCGATCCGGGCCAGATCAAGTGATGGCTGCACGATCGGACCCTCGTGAGGATCCGTGGGCCCGTCCCTTCCCCGGCCAACCGTCACTGCCGGACATGCTACCCGTCGGGCGAGGACTGGCGCTCCGCGGGCTAGCGCTCCTCGATCGTGGTCGGCGCGCCGTGGATGGCCGGGATCGTGCCGAGCCGGCCGGCGTGATAGTCGGAGACGGCCTGCAACAGCTCCGCGCGCGTGTTCATGACGAACGGACCCATCCACGCGACCGGCTCGCCGATCGGCCGTCCACCGAGCACGAGGACCTCGAGGTTCGGGCTCCGCGACTCCTGGCGGCCCTGCGGCAGCGCCGAGACCGTGATCGCGTCGCCGTCGCCGAAGACCGCGAGCTGTCCCGCTTCGATCGACCGTGCGCCATCGCCACTGCCGACCGCTCCGAGGCCGGCCATGACGTAGACGAGCGCGTTGTCGTCGGCCCGCCATGGAAGCGACAGCCGGGCGCCCGGCGAGAGCGTCGCGTGGACGAGCGTCATCGGCGTGTACGTGACGCCGGGTCCTGACAGCCCGCCGAGCTCCCCGGCGATCACGCGGATGAGCGCCCCGCCATCCGGCGACGACGCGAGCGCGACCTCGCCGGCCCGGATGTCCTGGTAGCGCGGCGGCGACCACTTCTGGGCGGCCGGCAGGTTGACCCAGAGCTGGAAGCCATGGAACAGGCCGCCCTTCACGACGAGCCACTCCGGCGGCTTCTCGATGTGCAGGATTCCGGCTCCCGCGGTCATCCACTGCGTGTCGCCGTTGGTGATCGTGCCGCCGCCGCCGTTCGAGTCGTTGTGCTCGAAGACGCCGTCGATCATGTAGGTCACGGTCTCGAAGCCGCGGTGAGGGTGCCAGGGCGTGCCTTTGGGTTCGCCCGGCGCGTAGTCGACCTCGCCCATCTGGTCGAGGTGGACGAACGGGTCGAGGTCCGCAAGGGAGACGCCGGCGAACGCCCGGCGGACCGGGAAGCCCTCGCCTTCGAAGCCCTTTGGGGCGGTCGTCAGCTGGACGACCGGGCGCTGCCGCGCCAGGGCCGGATCCGGTTCGGGGATGCGCGGCAGGATGGTGATGTCGTCGACGGTGACTGCGGGCATGAGCTGGTTCTTTCGGTCGTGCTGGCTACTTGCGAGCTTGCGCAAATAGTTGCACAGTCAACGATCTCCGTCAAGCCAGGCGCTGGACGCCCGATGTGGTCGGTTTGTAGAGTTCACTCATCGATGGCGGACGCGAAGCAACGGCCGACGCGCGGGCGCAAAGCCGAGGGAGGGGTCGCCGCCCGGTTCGGTGACTTGCCGACCCGGGTGCAGCTCCTCTTCGGCGGGATCGGCCTGCTGATCGCCGCAACGAGCGTGGTGTTCGCCGGGATGCAGGCCTTCAAGAGCACGCCCCAGCCGACGCCGATCGTCCTCAAGCCGGAGGCCTTCATCTCGCGGGTCGTCATCGGCGATGGAGAGGTCGCGGCCGACGGCTCGTTCGAGAACGTCGACCTGACCTCCGAGATGATCCTCCTCGTCGGCCACGCCGAAGGCCTGAACACGGCGCCATGGGTGCCCTTCCCGGCGAATGCGAAACCCGATGAAGCGCTCGGGGCACGCGTGGACGGCCTGTGGGACGCCCTCGGTCCGTACGCAGAGACCGGCCGCTTCGCATGGCAGGTCATCGTCATCGAGGCCAAGGGCGGCCCGGCTGGCTCCATTCCCGACGTCAGCGAGGACGGCCCGGAGACCGAGGGCGTGCTCTGGGCCAGCGAGGTGTTCACGACCGGCGAGTAGCCACGCACCAAACTTGCGGCGGCGCTCCCGGGTCGCGATCATGGACACGAGGGACGCGTGGTTGGGAGGGTGTTGATGACCACGTCGTTCGATCGGTTCGCGGGCCGGAGCTCGATCCTGGCGGGATTGGCCGGGCTCGGCTATGCGCTCGCGTTCGTCGTCCTGAAGAATGCCCTGCTGGGCGGGCTCTTCCTGATGCTGGCGCCGCTGCTTGCCCTGGCTGGCCTCGTCGCCGTCTGGAGCCGGCTGCGCGAGGTGGATGCCGCCTTTGCCGCGCTGGCGCTCGGGCTCGGGTTCGTCGGCTCGATCGGCGCGGCGGCTCACGGCGCCCATGACCTGGCGAACGTCCTACATCCGCCGACGACGATCAGCGACCTGCCGAGCTCGATCGACCCGCGTGGCTTCATGACCTTCGGCCTGACCGGGCTCGCCCTGGTGATCTTCGCCTGGCTCGCGACGCGGAGCCTGGACGTGCCGGGCTGGGTCGGCCCGCTGGGGCTGATCCTCGGCGCCGTGCTCGTCCTCACGTGGCTGGCGCGCCTGATCGTCCTCGACGCGACGAGCGTGCTCGTGCTCGCGCCGGCGCTGATCGCCGGCGTGCTTAGCCCGGTGTTCTACCTCGCGCTGGGAGCCTGGCTCCTGGGCTGGCGCCGCTAGTCGACGCCGCTCGCCGACGCCGCTACCGGCGCCGGCGGCGGACGGCTGCGGTCAGGGTCGCTCGCCTTCGCCAGAGACGAGGCGCAGGTTTCGACCACCGCTCGGGCGCTGCGCGGCGCGGGCTCGGCGCCGCTCCCGTGCGGGCACGACGCCGTTCCCCTCCCCGACCGTCATTGGGCGAGGCGCGCGCTCGAGGAAGCGTTCGGCGCTCTCCGGGGCGAGCGGCCGGGCGAAGAAGAAGCCCTGCGCGAATGAGCAGCCGAGCGATGCGAACCAGTCCGCCTGGGCGACCGATTCGACGCCCTCGACGACCATCTCGAGCCCGAGCGCGCGGGCGAGCTCCACGATCGCCCGGCTGAGGACCATCGGGTTGCCGATCTCGGTTGGATCCGAGACGAACGATCGATCGAGCTTCAGCTCGTCGACCTGGAACGCCTGCAGGTAGCCGAGTGACGAGTAGCCCGTGCCGAAGTCGTCGATCGACAGGCGGGTGCCGAGTGCCCGGAGGTCGCCCACGCGGGCCATCGTCTCGGTCGTTCGAAGCATGAGCGTGCTCTCGGTGATCTCGAGCGTCAGGCAGTGGGCCGGCAGGCCATTGTCGGCGAGGGCGCCCGCGACGACCGCGACAAGGTCGGGGTCCTTGAACTGCCGCGCCGAGATGTTCACATTGGCACGCAGCTCCGGCAGGTTGTAGCGCTCCTGCCAGATCCGGATCTGGCGACAGGCTTCGTTGATGACCCAGCGGCCGATCGGGATGATCTCGCCCGTTTCCTCGGCCATGGCGATGAAGTCGGCCGGGTACTGGAGCGGCCGATCCGGCGGCTGCCAGCGGACCAGCGCCTCGAGGCCAACGATCCCGCCCCCGGCGAGCTCGACGATCGGCTGGTATTCGAGCCGGAGCTCGCCACGGTCGGCGGCCCGACGGAGCCGTGCGCCAAGGTCGCTCCGGGCGGCGGCCTGCTCGAGCAGCTCCGGCCGGAAGAGCTCGATCCGGCCGCGACCGGCGGCCTTCGCCGCGTACATCGCGATGTCGGCATTGCGGAGCAGGTCGTCGACGGTCTCGCCGCCGACGCCGCTCAGCGCGACCCCGACACTCGCGCCGACGGTCGGTGAGCCGTCAGCCAGCGTGATCGGCGCGGCGAGCGAGTCCAGCAGCCGATTCGCGACGAGGCGCGCCGCCGGGTAGGCGTCGACGTCCTCGAGGAGGATCGCGAACTCGTCGCCGCCGAGGCGGGCCGCGGTGTCGCCCGGTCGAATCGCCCAGCGGACGCGATCGGCCACAACGCGCAGGACGTCGTCGCCGCGCGAGTGGCCGAACTTGTCGTTGAGGAGCTTGAAGTGGTCGATGTCGAGGAACAGGACGGCCGCCCGTTGCTGGCTCCGGCCGCGGAGCCGATCAAGGACGTGCTTGACGCGGTCGTGGAAGAGCGTCCGGTTCGCGAGGCCCGTCAGCGGGTCGCGGAACGCCTGGTCATGGATCTGGTCGTAGAGCCGGGCGTTCTCGAGCGCGGTCGCGGCCTCCCGGCTGAGCATCGCCGCGAGCTCGACCCGACGCGTCGTGAAGACGCCGGATCGATCCGACGTGAGCTCCACGGTGCCCACCGACTCGCCGTGGACGACGAGCGGCAGAATGACCATGCTGCGCTGGCCGATGCCCGCGAGATAGGCGACCTCACGCGGGTCCGACTGCGGGTTCGCGAGGTCGACGAAGCAGGCCTCCTGGTTCTCGAGCACGCGGCGCGTCGCCGGGTACTCGGTCAGGTCGTACGTGCCCTCGAGCAGGTGGCGTCGCTCGGACGGGTAGTAGCCGTGGGTCACGACACGATCGCCCGGCCGATCCCACGTGCTCAGCGCGCAGTCGGTCGCCTCGGTGGCCTGCACGAGGTGGCGGGCGATGAGGTCGCCGATGAGCTGGGGATCGAGCGTCTGCGACAGCTCTCGCGACATCGCGACGGCCGTTCTCAGGTCGTCCGCCGTCTCGCGCTGGCGGTTGCTCGCATTGAGCAGGAACATCAGGAAGACGACGTACCCGAGAACGAGGCTTGAGACGGGGAGCAGGACGCTCAACGGTGGTTCGAGGTCCGTCGGCCACGGCACGATGAACGGCGTCAACGCCGCCCACGTCCCGACAAGGCCGGCGACGACCGTCAGCCGGATCACGGCCCGGTGATCGGCGTACGCGAAGGCGAGGATCGGCGGGATGAGCGCGGTCATCGTCATCGTGACGGCCAGCGACGGCTCGATCGTCACGGCAACGAAGATCGCGACCTCCGTCACGACCGCGGCGCGCGTGGCGATCGAGCTCGCGGAACGCTCGCCCGAGATCCGGGACTCGATGAGCATGAACGCGCCGAACAGGAGGCCGGCGGTTCCGACCAGGAACGACGACAGGTCGTTCATCACCGCCGCCACGACGAGCCACGCGCCAGCGAGGGGCAGCACGATCAGCCCGAACACGCGCAGCGCGCGGCGAAGCTGGCGGGCAGCCTCAAGGTCTCGCATCGCGTGAACTGTCCTCAACCTGCGCGCGCGAGGACATCCCCCAATCGGCTATTGCCGGCCGTACGCCCGGCGGTGAAGCTGAGCTAGGGGCGAGCCACGAACATGAGGACGCCGTCGTCGGGCGTGGCCGGCTGGCCGCGATACCCGCCTTCGACGGCGACGTCCCGGAACCCGGCATCCGTGAGGAAGTGCTGGATCTCCGGCGCGAAGTACAGGTTCTCGGAGAGCTGATGCTCTTCCTCGGCGACCACCTGGCCGTCGCGCCAGAGGCGAATCCGGACCTGGAAGGTCTGTCGCTGGGCCAGGGGATCCATGTCCGCGACCCGGTTCAGCCACTCGAGCTCGTCGCCGTTCGCCATGCGTTTGCGCTCTCCGGAGTCGGGCCAGGGCCTCGGGATTCCGGCCCGACCGCCGGGCAGCCAACGCGCCCAGCGCTCGGCGTCGAGGCCCTCGTAGGGCAGCTCGTAGTTGAGGAGCAACGCTCCGTTCGGCTCGAGGTGGCGGTGGGCGCGCCGAAGCGTCTCGAGGTCACGATCGCGGCGCCCACCGATCCCGAACACGCCGCACAGGTAGATCGTCCGATACGCCCGCGGCACGTCGAGCTCATGCCCGGCCTGGACCGTCAGCGTCGGGTTGTATCCGGCCGCTTCGGCTGCGCGTCTGGCCTCCGCGATCATGTCGGCCGAGACATCGGTGCCATCGACGTCGAGCCCGGCGGCGAGCAGGGGCAGCAGGATCCGACCGGTCCCACAGCCGAGGTCCAACGCGGGCTCGCCCCATGTCTGGATCGCGGTCGAGTAGTACGCGACCTCTTCGGGCTCCGGCGTCGTGAACTCCGCCCACCAACGGGCGACGAGCCCGTGATGCCAGGTCCCTGAGTCAGTGTCCATCCGTGCCACGGTACGCCCCGCCCGGTACGCTCGGGCGGTGAGGCGGATCGACGATCGCGAGCGTCGAGCACGGCTCGCGCGGCGGCACCATCTGCTGCCCGAGGTTCAGGGCCGCGACCCGGTGCGCGTAGCGGACGAGCTCGTCGGGATCCATGCGACCGAGCCGACGTCGCCGTATGTCGGGCTGGCGGCTCGAACCGGCGGCATCCCGCAGGCCGACATCGCAACGGCGATGTTCGACGAGCGCTCGCTGATCCGGATCATCGGCATGCGGCGGACGCTGTTCGTCGTCCCGCTCGAGCTCGCCGGGGTGCTGACGGCTGCGTGCGGGCGGGCCATTGCCGCCGCCGAGCGGAAGCGCGCCGAGAGGATGCTCTTCGACGCGGGCATCACGAAACGGCCGGGCCCGTGGCTGCGGGCGGTCGAAGCCGAGGCGATGGCCGCGCTCGAGGCGGCCGGCGAGGCCACGGCGACCGAGCTGACGAAGGTTGTGCCGGGATTCAGGAAACGCATCGCGTTCGGCGCCGGCAAGAAGTGGGCCGGCGAGGTCGGCGTCTCGACGCGAGTGCTGTTCCTGATGTCGATGGACGGCCGGATCGTCCGGGCGCAGCCGCGCGGGACGTGGGTCAGCGGGCAGTATCGGTGGGCGCCGCTCGAGCGCTGGATCGGCGGTTCGCTGGCCGACCCTTCGGAGGCGGTCGCGCGAAGCGAGCTGCTGCGGCGCTGGCTACGGGCGTTCGGACCGGGGACACTGACCGACCTCCGCTGGTGGACGGGCTGGGGCCTCGGCGAGGTTCGGAAGGCGCTCGAGGGCGTCGAGACCGCCGAGGTCGAGCTGGAAGACGGCGGACGTGGGCTCGTCCTCGGCGACGACGTCGACGCCGAAACCACGGCCACGCCGTGGGCGGCCCTGCTGCCAACGCTGGACACAACGGTCATGGGCTGGTTCGAGCGCGACTGGTACCTGGGCCCGCACCGCAAGGCGCTCTTCGATCGTGCGGGCAACGCGGGGCCATCGGTCTGGTGGGACGGGCGGATCGTCGGCGGCTGGGGCCAGAACCGCGACAATGGCGTCGTCGTGCGACTGCTCGAAGATGTCGGTGCAGATGCGAAGCGGGCGATCGAGGCCGAACGCAAGCGCCTCGATGCCTGGGTCGGTGGCATTCGGGTCACGCCGCGTTTCCGGACCCCGCTCGAAACGGAGCTCAGCGCCGAATGAGGATCGCCGATGGCGTCCACCGGATCGGCAACGGCACGATCAACGCCTACCTCGTCGAAGACGGCTCCGATGTCACGGTCATCGACGGCGGCGTACCGGGCCTGTGGGGCGAGCTTGTCCGAACGCTGCACGAGCTCGGGCACGAGCCCGAGGACGTTCGGTCGATCCTGCTGACGCACGGCCACGACGACCACATCGGCTATGCGGAGCGGCTGCGGCGGCTGTCAAAGGCCGAAGCCCGGGTCCACGAGCTGGACGCACCCCTGGCCCGCGGTGAGGTGCCGAACCCGGCCAGCGCCCGGGTGCCGTATCGCCTCGGCCCGATCCTTTCGTTCTTCATCTACGCGGCCCGCAATCGATACGGGCTCGGGCCGCACCTCGGCGAGGTCGTCTCGTTCGGTGACGGAGCGACGCTCGATGTGCCCGGATCGCCGCGGGTCATCCACCTTCCGGGGCACACGCCGGGCAGCGCGGCGATCCTGGTGCCGGGGCGTGATGCGCTCTTCCTCGGCGACGCGCTCGTCACGAGATCGGTCGCGACCGGCCAGCTCGGGCCGCAGGTTGGCCCGTTCAATGCCGATCGCGCACTGGCGCTCAAGTCCCTCACTCGCCTCGACGCGGTCGAGGCAGGGCTGCTGCTACCCGGCCATGGCGAGCCGTGGACCGGCGGCGTGCCGGCAGCCCTCGCCGTCGCGCGCGAGGCAGAGGCCCGGCGCCGTTCTTGACCGGTCCTGGCGTCCCGAGCGGGTAGGCTGTCTGCCGTGGAACGATTCGTCGAGGTTCCGGGCGGCCGGCTGTATGTCGAGGACGAGGGCAACGGCCCGCCGGTCGTGCTTCTCCACGCCGGCATCGCCAACCTGCGCGCCTGGGACGCGATGGTCCCAGGGCTCGCGGCGTCCGGCCACCGGGTGATCCGCTACGACGCGCGCGGCTTCGGGCGCTCCGAAACCGAAGACGTCACGTTCAGCAACCGCGCCGATGCGATCGCGGTCCTCGACGCGCTCGGGCTGACGCGGGCGGCGCTCGTCGGGAACAGCCGCGGCGGCC
>DASRJS010000079.1:0-15658 GCA_035649355.1 Candidatus Polarisedimenticolia bacterium | reverse complement strand
CCCTGTGGAGCAGCTCGAGGGCGTGATCAACCTTTATCAGTCCGGCGGTAAGTGGTTCAGCATCTATTCGACCCGGTTCGCTGGAACCGCGAAGAACACGGTCGCTGGCTGGCGGGTCAAGGACCTGCGGGCCGAGGTGGCCGCGCTTCGCCAGCGCGGCGTCGTATTCGAAGACTATGACTTCCCCGAGTTCAAGACCGAGGATGGGATCTTCGCCAGCCCGGAAGGCGACATGAGCGCCTGGTTCGTCGACTCCGAGGGCAACACGGTCGCGATCAACGAGGACGCCGACTCCAGCGCCGGCTAACCGCAGATCACCGGCCGATCATCGCGCGGTTGTACGATCGGCGGAGATGGCTGAGGGATCGAACGGGACGCCCGGCCCGAACGGGCGCGTCTTCATCGTCAGTGCCGCGCGTACGCCGATCGGCAAGTTCGGCGGGGCGCTGTCCGGCGTGCCTGCCGTGGAGCTCGGCGGCGTCGCGATCGCCGCGGCCGTTGAGCGAGGCCTGCCGCCCGAGGCGACCGTTGACGAGGTCCTGATGGGCCAGGTCCTCCAGGCGGGCGTGGGGCAGGCGCCGGCGCGGCAGGCGCTGCTCAGAGCCGGGCTGCCTGAGACCACCTCGGCCACCACGATCAACCGCGTCTGTGGCTCCGGTTTGAAGGCAATCATGCTCGCCGCGGCCGAGATCAAGGCGGGCGACGCGGAGATCGTCGTGGCCGGTGGCATGGAGAGCATGAACGGCGCGCCGTACCTGATCCCGAACGCCCGCTTCGGCTACAGGCTGGGCGACGGGACGATCAAGGACTCGACGACGAGCGACGGCCTGTGGTGCGCGATCGAGGACTGCCACATGGGCACGCATGCCGAACGCGTTGCGATCAAGGATCACGTGAGCCGCGCGGACCAGGACGCGTTCGCGCTCGAAAGCCACCGTCGTGCGATCGCGGCCCAGGACGAAGGCCGCTTCCGTGACGAGATGGCGCCTGTGACGATCAGGACCTCGAAGGGCGAGACCGTCATCGACGCGGACGAAAGCCCGCGCCGCGACACGAGCGCCGACGCCCTCGCCCGCCTGAAGCCGGTCTTCCCGCTGCCGACAGGCGAGGACCGCGGCGACGCGACCGAGGGCACGGTCACCGCCGGCAACGCGCCGGGGATCACCGACGGCGGCGCCGCGACGGTCGTCGCCAGCGAGCGCGCCGTGGAGCGCCACAACCTCAAGCCGCTCGCCCGGCTTGTCGGCTATGCCCAGGCTGAGGTCGCCCCGAAGTGGCTCTTCCTCGCGCCCGTCGAGGGCGTGAAGCGGCTCACCGAGAAGACCGGCCTGAACGTCGACGACTTCGACCTCATCGAGATCAACGAGGCGTTCGCCGCCCAGACGCTCGCCGACGGCCGCGAGCTCGGCTTCGACTGGTCGAAGGTCAACGTGAACGGCGGCGCCGTGGCGCTCGGCCATCCGATCGGCGCGAGCGGGGCGCGGATCGTCGCGACCCTGCTCCACGAGCTTCGCCGGCGTCAGGGTCGTTACGGCCTCGCGACGCTCTGCCTCGGTGGCGGCGGCTCGGTCGCGGCCGCGTTCGAACGCATCGCCTGAGGCTAGGCCGGGGGTGATCGACTCCGCCGTCTTCGTCGACGATCTCCGCAAGACCTTCTTCGTCCCTGTCCGCGAGGGTGGGCTCGGGGCGGCGTTCAAGAGCCTGATCAACCGCGAGACGAAGGCCGTCCCGGCGGTCGACGGGATCTCGTTCGACATCGAGCCCGGCGAGGTCGTCGGCTTCCTCGGCCCGAACGGCGCCGGCAAGACGACGACGCTGAAAATGCTCAGCGGCCTCCTGTTCCCGACGTCCGGAATCGTCCGCGTGCTCGGCTTCGAGCCGTCACGCCGCGAGTCCGCGTACCTCCGCCAGATCACGATGGTCATGGGCAATCGCCAGCAGCTCCAGTGGGACCTGCCCGCGCTAGATTCGTACGAGCTGTTGCGGGCGATCTACCGCCTGCACCCCGAGGACTTCCGACGGACGCGCGACGAGCTCATCGAGCTCCTCGAGCTCGGCGACCTCGTCCGCAAGCCCGTCCGAAACCTGAGCCTCGGTGAGCGGATGAAGGTCGAAACGGCGGCCGCGCTGCTGCACCGGCCGACCGTCCTGTTCCTCGACGAGCCAACGATCGGCCTCGACCTCACGATGCAGAAGCGGATCCGGAGCTTCGTCGCCGAGTACAACCAGCGGTTCGGGGCCACGGTCCTGCTGACGAGCCACTACATGGCCGACGTCCAGGCGCTCTGCAAGCGCGTCATCGTCATCCATCACGGCAGGCTGCTGTTCGACGGCGACCTCGGGGCGCTCGCGAACCGCTTCAACGCCACGAAGACGATCGGCGTGACCCTCAAGGAGGGCACACCGGACCTGTCGAAGTACGGCGACGTCATCAGCAGCGAGGACGGCAAGGTCTCGCTCCGCGTCGGCAACGCCGTGGCCCCGAAAGTCGCAGCGAAGCTCCTCCAGGACCTCGATGTCGCCGACCTGACGATCGAGGACCCGCCGATCGAGGACGTCATCGAGTCGGTCTTTGCCGGCGCCAGTGCAACGCCCGCCGAGTCCGAGGTGGCGGAGCCCCTCGCCGAGCCCGCCGCTGCCGAACCGGCATGACCACGGCCGCAGGCGTCGAAGCGCCGTCCAACCCGTACGGTCCGCCACGCCTCGTCCATCCGCTGCGCGGCCTCCTCGACGTCTACCTCACGGAGATGCGGATCGCGATCGCCGAGCAGATCCAGTACCGCGCCTCGAACTACTTCTACATGCTCGGCATGGTCGCCGAGCCGGTCATCTATCTCGTCGTGTGGTCAACCGTGGCGACCCAGCAGGGCGGCTCGGTCGGCGGATACACGATCGGCGCGCTCGCCGCGTATTACATCGTCTGGACGCTCGTCCGGAACATCAACATCGTCTTCACGCCGTACGGCTGGGAGTGGCGGATTCGCGAGGGCCAGCTCTCGGCTCAGCTCCTGCGCCCGCTCTTCCCGATCGTCGAAGACCTCGGCTTCTTCCTCGGCTGGAAGCCGGTCGTCGTCCTGCTCTGGCTGCCGATCGCGTTCTTCCTGGCGGTCGTCTTCCACCCGACGATCACGACCTCGCCACTGGCGATCCTCGTCTTCGCGTTCTCGCTCCTCGGCGCGTATCTCATCCGCTCGCTCAATCAATCGTCGCTCGGGTTGATCACGTTCTGGACGACCCGAGTCGGCCCCGTCTTCCAGCTGTACATCGCGGCGGAGCTGCTGCTCTCCGGCCGCCTCGTCCCGATGTCGCTCATGCCGGCCTGGGTCCAGACCGTGGCCGACTTCCTGCCGTTCCAGTACACGTTCGGCTTCCCGATCGAAGCGCTGGTCGGCAACCTCACGAACGAGCAGCTGCTCAACGGGCTCCTGATGCAGGTCTTCTGGATCGCCGTTGGTTCGGTGCTCGTGCGCGTCGTGTGGCACTTCGCCATCCGGCGCTACTCGGCGGTGTCCGGATGACGCGGGGCATCGAGCCGATCCAGCCGCCGGCGCGGCCGCGCGTCCCCATTGACCCGACGCGACCGCTGCGTCTGCTCGGCCTGTTCGTTCGGATCGGCGCGTTGAACGAGCTCCAGTACCGCGCGAACTTCTGGCTCCAGATCCTCCAGTCCGCGATCGCGGTCGGGACCGGGCTCGCCGTCCTCGGCCTGGTGTTCAGCCAGACGACCGCGCTCAACGGCTGGACGGGGTCCGAGCTGCTGGCGGTGATGGGCGTCCATATCCTGATGGGCGGCTTCATCGGCGCGTTCGTCACGCCGAATATGGGGCGGCTCCGAGACGACATCCGGCAGGGGACGCTCGATTTCGTGCTCACGAAGCCGGACGACATCCAGCTCCTCTCGAGCATGCGCGAGATCCGGATCTGGCAGACCGTCGACGTCATCGTCGGTGGCGTCGTCCTGGCGACCGGCATCAGCCAGCTCGGCCGCTCGATCGGGTTGCTTGACGCGCTGGCGTTCGGCGTCGCGATCATCGCGGGGTTCCTGATGATCTACTGCTTCTGGCTCGTGCTGACGACCGTGGCCTTCTGGATCGTTCGCGTCGACGAGATCCACGAGCTCTTCGAGGGCGTCTATCAGTCCGGCCGCTGGCCGGTGACGATCTACCCGGGCTGGCTCCGGATCAGCCTCACCTTCCTCGTCCCCATCGCCTTCGCGGTCACGGTGCCGGCACAGGCGCTGACGGGCCGCCTCACGCTCGAAACGCTCCTCCTCGCGATCGCCTTCGGGATCGTCCTGCTCATCGTGACGCGCCGGTTCTTCCGGTTCGGGCTCACGCGCTACTCGGGGGCGTCGGGATGAAGGTCGCGGTCTTCGGGGCCGGCGCGGTCGGCGGCTACCTCGGCAGCCGCCTCGCCGCCGCGCGGGCGGACGTCCACCTGATCGCGCGCGGCGCACACCTCGCGGCGCTGCGCGAGAACGGCCTCACGCTGATCACGCCGGACGGCGTCTCGACGAGCTCGGTCTGGGCGACCGACGATCCGGCGACGATCGGGCTGGTCGATCTCGTCCTCTTCTGCGTCAAGTCGTACGACACCGAAACGGCGGCGGCGAAGCTCGCGCCGATGATCGGACCCGCAACGATGGTGCTCTCGCTCCAGAACGGCATCGACAACGAGCCGAAGATCGCCGCGGCGATCGGGGAGGGCCACGTCCTCGGTGGGGCTGCGTACATCCTCGCGGCGATCGAATCGCCGGGTGTCGTCCGAAGCGGAGCCGCGCGAATCGTCATCGGCGAGCTGCGGCCGGGCCCGGCAAGCGATCGGGTGCTCGCGCTCGTCGAGCTGGCGCGGTCCGGCGGCGTCGACGCCTCGGCCTCCTCCGACGTGCGTGTCGCGAAGTGGGAGAAGTACACGCTCCTCGTGGCGTTCTCGGCCGTCAGCGCTGGGACCCAGCTGCCGCTCGGCGACATCCGCCGCTCTGCGGCCGCGGTCGAGATGCTCAGGGCCGTGATGCACGAGGCGTGGCAGGTCGGCCGCGCGCTCGGCGTGCCCCTCGCGGATGACCTCGTCGAGCGCCAGAGCGCACTCGTCCTCAAGCAGAACGACAACGAGGGCACGTCGCTGCGCCACGACCTGCTGACCGGTCACCGCATGGAGGTCGACGCGCTGCAGGGCACGCTCAAGCGCCTCGGCCGCGAAACCGGCATCCCGACACCATGGACTGACGCCGCATTCGCGATCCTCGACCCGTGGGCGACTCGCAACGCCGACCTCACCAGCCACTGATCGAACGAGGAGCCGGGACATGACCGACGTCGCCGCACCGCCGAAGGCCTACCAGCTGTTCATCGCGGGCGAGTGGGTCGACAGCGTCAGTGGCCGCGCGTTCGACAGCGTGAATCCCGCGGATCGGCGCGACGTCATCGGGCGCTTCCAGGCGGGCACGGCGGCGGACGTCGGGATGGCGGTCAAGGCCGCCGACATGGCCTTCCCGGCGTGGAGCGCGACGCCGGCACCGAAGCGCGGCGAGGTCCTCTACCGCTTCGCGGAGCTCATGTCCCAGCACAAGGAGCGCCTCTCCCGGGCGATGACGCGCGAGATGGGCAAGGTCCTGGCGGAGGCCCGCGGTGATGTCCAGGAGGGCATCGACATCGCCTATCTCATGGCCGGCGAGGGCCGCCGGATGTTCGGCGATACCGTGCCCTCGGAGCTGCCTGACAAGTGGGCGATGAGCATCCGCCAGCCGATCGGCGTCGCCGGGATCATCACGCCCTGGAACTTCCCGATCGCGATCCCGTGCTGGAAGATGATGCCGGCGCTCGTGACCGGCAACACCGTCGTGTTCAAGCCCGCGAGCGACACGCCGCACTGCGCCACGCTCGTCGTCGAGCTCATGGCCGAGGCCGGCTTCCCGCCCGGCACGGTCAACCTCGTGACCGGCGGCGGCGCCGAGGTCGGCGAGGCGATCGTCGAATCGCCGGACGTGAAGGTCATCTCGTTCACCGGGCACTCCGCCACCGGCAAGCACATCGCCGAACGGGCCGGACGCCGCCTGAAGCGCGTTTCCCTCGAGCTTGGCGGCAAGAACGGCGTGGTCGTCCTGCGCGACGCGGACCTCGACCTCGCTACCGACGGCATCCTGTGGTCCGCGTTCGGGACGACCGGCCAGCGCTGCACCGCAGCATCGCGCGTGATCGTCGAAAAGCCAGTCGTCGAGCAGCTCCTCCAGCGGCTCGAAGCGCGTGCCCGCAAGCTCGTGCTCGGCTCCGGTCTGGACGAGACCGTCGATGTCGGCCCGCTGATCAACCCGGGGGCCGTCGAGAAGGTCGACGGCTACATCGGGATCGGTCGAACCGAGGGCGAGCTCGTGCTCGGCGGTTCGATTGCGACCGCGAGCGAGCTTTCGAACGGGAACTTCTTCGAGCCGACGATCTTCAGCGGCGTGAAGTCGATGGACCGGATCGGCCAGGAGGAGATCTTCGGGCCGGTGCTGTCGATCATCACGGTTGACGATTACGACGCGGCGATGACCGCCCTCAACCAGACGCGCTACGGCCTCTCCTCGTCGGTGTTCACGCGCGACGTCAACCTCGCCTTCCGGGCAATGCGCGACTTCGAGACCGGAATCGTCTACGTCAACGCCGGCACGACCGGCGCCGAAGTCCATCTCCCGTTCGGCGGCTGGAAGGAGACCGGCAACGGCCACCGCGAGGCTGGCCACGTCGCGCTCGACACGTACACCGAATGGAAGTCGATTTACGTCGACTTTTCGGGCCACCTCCAGCGCGCCCAGATCGACAACCAGCCCAGCGGCTGAACGGGCGCAGCAACAGTTCGGCGCAGGTCGCGTCGCTCTCTCAGCGAACGGGACCTGACCTCGAGCCTCGGGCAGCCTCGATGGCCTGCGAGGGGGATCCTCCGTTCGGATGGGAGTTCGAGATGCGTCGGATCCTTCTGGTCGCCAGCCTGGCGCTGGCCCTCATGGCGTCGGCCGCACCCGCGGCCGCAGCCGAGACCTTTCAATTCCGGGGACAGGGGAACTGGGCGAACGCCTCGTTCTCCGATGTGCCCTTCAGCGAGGAGACCATCCCGCCGGGCACGTACTTCTACACGGACGTCTGGGCGTCCAGCTCGATCGTTACGGGCGAGGGCCAGACATACGAGGACAGCGGCGTCTGCGTCTTCCACTCGGAGATCACGGTCGACGCCGATGGCAACTGGTTCGAAAACAACTTCTTCGGCGCCTGTGGTGCCGGCCAGCTGACGATCGCGCGGCGCCTCGGCGGCGGCAGCGTCGTCGCCACCATCCCGATGCAGGAATGCCTCAACTGGGACAAGGACACAGGCGAATGCCTGGAAGCCGTGGACCTGGGCACGATCGACGTCGATCTCACACTGACCGGCACCGGCGCGACGTACCGCTACCACGGCACGAGCTCCGGCGGCTCGGCCGGCCTGTACCAGTACTCGCAGCACGGCACCGGATCGTCGCGCGCGGCTGTCCCCGCAGGGACGCTGACGTTCACGACGACGGACGGTTCCGTGACCGATCTCACCGGCGGAGTCGCCGGATGGGCGAGCCTTCAGCAGTCTCGCGACGGCTACATCGAAGTCGTCCACTGACCGTCAAAGGCGCCACTTGGCGTCAATAGCCCCCATCGACCGCCCCCGAGCTCAGCGAGCCGGGGGCGGTCGCCGTTTGCCGGGGTTGCAAGGCTCCTGCAGCGTGCGAACTCCCCGTTCGAGGGCAGTTGCAGCGGTCGAACGAGCACGCTGGGTCATGGAATCGCCGCTGGAGGTCGAAACCCATGGCTGAGATGGTGTTGCGCTGCACACGGTGCGGCAAAGTCGACGAAACACGTAGCTTCAAGAATGCCAACGAGGCCCAGGACAACATGGCCCACTGGGCCTGCTCGCGCTGTGCGTGGACGGACTGGGAGCTCGTCGAGGCAGACCAGGCAGCCGAGCCACTCGAGGCTGCCGGGCACCGGTAGCACGCGATCAGGCGACGCTCTCCGCGTCGCCTGCCGCCGCTCCGCGCCTGCGGCTAGTTCGCTGGCGTGAAGATGTCGACGTAGGGCGAGACGGCGACTCCACCGTGCTGCCCGCCGCCGACCACGATCCAGCGGCCATCAATCGCCCCCGAGCCCAGGCCGTGACGCTTCTTCGGCAAGTCCGGCGCCGTGAGCCAGCGACCCAGGTCCAGGTCGAAGACGTCGTGCTGGCCGTACGTCGAGAGGTTCTCCAGGTTCTCGCCTCCCGTCACGTGGACCTGCCGGCCAACGAGCCCCGCTGTCAGGCCGCCTCGCGCCGTCGGCATATCCGGCATCGCCGTCCATGTGTTCGTCACCGGGTCGTAGACCTCGATCGTCGCGAGGTTCGAGAAGTGGCGGCCGCCGATGATCCACGCCTTTCCGTCGACGACGACGCCCGCGAGGTGCTCACGGTAGGTCGGTAGCGGCGGCGGGCTCGTATCCCACGTGTTCGTGGCCGGGTCGTAGACCCACGTGTCGTTGTTCGCGGGCTCCGCGGCCACGACGCCGCCGAAGACGTAGAGCTTGTCGCCGAGCGCGAGGCTCACGTGGGCCCAGCGGCGGGCCGGCATCGGGGCGATGCTCGACCAGGCGTTCGTGGCCGGGTCGTAGGCCCATGCGTCGCGTTTCACCGATGGCTCGTGGAAGATGCCGCCGCCGGTGAGGTAGAGCTTGCCGCCGAGGGCGGCAAGGCCGGGATGATCGCGACCCTCCGGGATCGGGGCGAGCTCGATCCAGGTGTCCGAGGCAGGGTCGTAGGCCTCGAACGTCGTGAGACTCGTGGCCCGTGAGTCGATGCCGCCAGCGACGTAGAGACGGCCGTCGAGGACGGTCGCGGCGAGCTCCGCCCGTTTCGAGGTCATCTGGGCTCCGTCGGCCCAGGCGCCCTGGAGGTCGTAGACCTTCGGGCTCGGAGTTGGCCGGCTCGTCGGTTCGGCGGAGGCTGCCACGGAGGCGCTCGGCTGGGTCGTCCGCGTCGCGAGCGATGGACTCGGACTCCCGGGTGCGCTTCCGGCGCAGGCGCCGAGGATCGCCACGATCAGCGCCACCGCGACCGCACGTCGAGCGCTCGGCAACCCGTGGGCGTCAGCCATCCTCGCCCGAAGGTACGCTCGGGATCCGACGCGAGTTCAGCGCCGACGGCCAGCGGATCCCGCTGGTCGGCCGCGCCTGACGTCTAGTCTCCGACGGCGGCGAACAGCGTTCCGACGCGGGCCACTGACTCGTCGATTCGTGCCTCGCTGAGCCGACCGGAGTCGACCGCGGCAATGATCGCGCCGATCGCGGCGTTGACGATCGCCGGGTCGTAGACCTGCTGGTTCGCGAAGAGCAAGAGATCGCAGCCCGCCTCGAGCGCGAGGACGATCGCCTCATCCCGCCCGAACGCTCCATCGATGGCCGCGGCCTGGAGGTCGTCCGTCACGACCGCACCGGTCCAGCCGAGCTCGCCACGCAGGAGGTCGGTCACGGTTGGACGCGACAGCGACGCCGGCCGATCGGGATCCAGCTGGCCGTTGACGACGTGGCCGGCCATCACCAGATCGGCATCGCCGGTCGCGATCAGGCGCCGAAAGGGCTCGAGCTCCGTCCGCGTCCACGTGTTCGTCACATCCGCGACCCCGAAGTCCGTGTTCGTCGTCGAGCTGCCGATGCCGGGGAAGTGCTTGAGCGTCGTCCGTACGCGGGCGACGCGGTGGGCGTCGATCTCGATCGTCGCCATCTCGACGACGACGTTCGGGTCGGCCGAGAACGAGCGATCGAGCGCACCGATCGCGGGGCTGTCCGGGTTGACGTTGAGGTCGACGACGGGGGCGAAGTTGAGGTTGATCCCGACGCCTGCGAGGGTCGTCGCGATCGTCGTCGCCCACGTCCGCGCTGCGTCAATCGTCCCAGCCCCGATCTCCGCTTCCGACGCCACGGCCGGGAAGCCGTGCTTCGGCGAGAGCCGCGTCACCACGCCGCCTTCCTGGTCGACGGCGACGATGATCTGCCGGCCGGGCGCGGCCGCGCGAAGCTCGGCCGTGAGAGCGGTGAGCTGCTCCGGCGAGGAGATGTTTCGATCCTCGCCGGTCAGCTGGTCTCGGTCGAAGAGGATGACCCCACCGAGGCCGTCCTCGGCCAGAGCGGTCCGAAGCCACGGCGCATTGGTGAGCGTCGCGCCACGGAATCCGACGATGAGGAGACCCGCGATCCTCTGGCGGAGGCTCGGACCGGGCGTCGGCGTCGATTCGGTCGCGCCCACGGTCGGCGTTGGAGACGGCCGCGGGGTGCCGGTCGGCAGCGGGCTCGGTTCGACCGTGGGAGATCGCACGCCGCACGCCGCGAGCAGGCTGCCGACAGCGCCGAGCAGCGCCGCACGCAGAACGTCACGTCGGGGAAGCACGACTGAAGGCTAGCGGTGCTCGCTGAGTCGAGCATCCAAGCGTCCTGCGGTATCCTCTCCCGCCTCGGGCCCGTAGCTCAATGGCAGAGCAGCTGACTCTTAATCAGCGGGTTGAAGGTTCAAGTCCTTCCGGGCTCACCAGCACTTCTGAACGTCAATCGCCCCCGGTGGGTCGCTGGTTCCGGCCGCGTACCGCCAGGAGCGCGAGGACGAGATTCATCAGGAAGACGTTCACCACGAAGGCGGCGTTCTCGAAGTTGACGGTCTGGAGCGCGAGGACGCTGAGACCGAACCCGAATGCGCTGATCGCGTACGCGGGCCAGCTCTCCGACGCGGGGTTGGTGTAGGCCTTGATCAGCGTCGGCACGGCGGCCAGGACGTCAGCCAGCAGTGCGAACAACAATGCCAGGTTCGGGTTATCAGTCACGGCCCACAGGACGATCCCGAGGATGGCTGCGGCCATGAGGACGTAGTCGCGCGGTTCGGTCTTCCAGTAAGCCTGCTTGTTCACGAGCGAGGCCGCGACGATGAGCAACGGCGTCGAGCCGGCCACCAACGACACCCATGACTGCCCTTCGACGCCCTGCACCCGCTGGGCGACGAAGATGATCATCGGGAAGGTGCCCCAGAGCAGCCACGTCACGCGGTTCGGCTGGGCGTGGCCGGTGATCGTTGCGTACAGGTAGTAGAAGCCCCCGAGCGATCCAATCAGGGCGCCGACGATCGCGAAGGAGTCCGGGAGCATCGGCTAACTGTAGATCTGGCCGCGCGTGGCCCCGAGGCCGAGCTCGTCCCTCACATCTGAGTCGGGCGGAGCCATGAATCGCGGCTGCCGCCCGATCCGCGCGCTCACGCCTTAGCCCGACGGTCCCTTCAGAGCCGGCACACAGCCGGCCGAGAGGCGAGGGACCACAGCAATGTCGGACCAGGCGGAGAACCGCTCGAGCGAGCCGAATGCACTCGTCGAGCTTGTATACACCGAGAACGCCGCGCGGCTGCGCGGCTGGCTGACCTCGATCTGCCGCGACGAAGCCGTGGCCGAGGACCTGATGCAGGAGGCCTTCGTCCGATTGCTGCGAGAGGCACGGGAAGGCCGTACGCCCGACGACGCAGTCGCGTGGCTGCATCGCGTCGGCTCGAACCTTGCGATGAGTCGCGGCCGCCGGCTCTCGGTCGCCGACCGCCGGGCCGCTGACCTGCCGCAGCCAGGGCTCGTCGCGTCTCCCGAGGCCGATGCCGTTGCTGCCGAGGAAGCGGCCGCCGTTCGAACCGCCCTGTCGGGGCTCGACGGCGACGATCGCGAGGCCGTCATCCTTGCCGCGCACGGCTACCGGGGTCCCGAGATCGCGGAGCGAATCGGCCGCTCGAACGGGGCGACGCGAACGCTGCTCTGTCGAGCGCGGGCGAGAATCCGCCATCAGCTCCTGCTGAGCGGCGCGTTCTAGGACCGCGCGACGTCTGAATCGCCCTGGCGCGCGCGTATGATGCGCGCGCCGTGGAGGGGCCCCGCAGCAGCCGCGCATTCGTCGGCCGGGCGAGCGAGCTGGAGCAGCTTGATGCCGCGCTCGATGCCGCGACGTCTCGCCACGGCCGGGTCGTTATCGTGGCCGGCGAAGCCGGGGTCGGCAAGACGCGACTCCTCAACGAATTCGAAGCTCGCGCCCGGTCGCGCGGCGCGCGGGTCCTCGAGGGCGCCTGCCTCGACCTCGGTGCCGGCGCGCTGCCATACGGACCCTTCGTCGAAGTCCTCCGCGAGCTCGTCCGATCGACCGAGGCGGCCCGACTGCCGGCACTGCTCGGCCCGGCGCGGGCGGAGATCACGCGACTCGTCCCCGAGCTGGCGGGCCGGAGCGCCGAGCTGCGGCCGGCCGGCGAGTTCGACGCCTCCGCCCAGAGCCGTCTTTTCGAGCTGACGCTCGGGATCCTCGAGCGGGTGTCGGAGCAGGCGCCGCTTGTGCTGATGATCGAAGACCTCCAGTGGGCAGACCGGGCCAGCCTCGATCTTCTGGCCTTCCTCGCGCGCGGCCTCGAGGACAACCCTGCCCTGATCGTCGTGAGCGTTCGAACGGACGACCTCGGCAGCCACGCCAGCGCCCTCGCCGCCCTCGCCGAGCTCGAACGCGACTCGGGTGTCGATCGGATCGACCTCCTGCCCTTTGGGCGCGACGACCTGGCGGTCCAGCTGTCCGAGCTCACGGGCGCGGCGCCCGCGCCCGATGTCATCGACCGGGTCCTCGAGCGCTCTGACGGAAACCCGTTCTTCGTCGAGGAGCTCGTTGCAGCGGGCTTCCATCGCGGCGCGGAGCTTCCGGCGCGGCTGCGCGACGTCCTCGCGGCTCGCCTGTCGGGGTTGCCGGTGCCCTCGCTGCGGATGCTGCGAGCCGCCGCGGTGGCCGGCCGGCGGATCGACGACGGATTGATGTGTGCGGCCCTGGGCCTCGAACCTGTCGACCTGGCCGACGGACTTCGCCCCGCGGTCGCGGCCGGACTGCTCAGCCGCGCGCCATCGGCCGGTGGACGGTTCCAGTTCCGGCACGCCCTGCTCCAGGAGTTCATCGCCGACGAGCTGTTCCCGACGGAGCGGACGGCCATGCATGCCGCCTTCGCCGGAGCGCTCGAGACGCGTCTGGACAAGGGTGACGGATCAGTCGTCGCCGCCGACCTTGCCCGCCACTGGGACGCATCAGGCGATGCCGCGAAGGCGCTTGTCGCGACGATCGCGGCGGCCCAGGAAGCCGACCTCGTGTTCGCGTTCAGCGATGCAACGCGTCACTGGGAGCGGGCGCTCGAGCTGTGGGCCGTCGTGGCAGCCGACGAACGGCCGACGTCGACCGATGAGCCCGAGCTTCGGCACCGTGCGGCCGAAGCCGCCGTCCTTTCCGGCGAGTACCGCCGGGCCCTCGAGCACGGCCGGGCTGCCGCCGCGCTCGTGAAGGCTGCCGATGACCCGGAGCGAGCAGCGTTCCTCAACGAGAAGCTGCGCTGGTATGCCTGGGAAGCGGGCGATCGAGCGGCAGCCGCGGTCTCCGTCCGCGAGGCGCTCGTGCTGCTCGAAGGCACGCCGCCGTCAGCGAGCCGGGCCCGCGCGCTCGCGCACCTCGCCGGGATCGAGATGTACGCCCGCGACTACGAAGCGTCCGTCCGCGACGCGACGGAGGCGGTCGCCGTGGCGCGGGCGGCCGAGGCGCTCGGCGAGGAAGCGCTCGCGCTCGGCGTCCTCGGGTGGGCGACGGCCGTTCTCGGTGATGTGGCCGGTGGCGTCGAAACGTTCCGACGGGGGATGGCGATCGCGGCGGATCTCGGCGCTGTCGAGGGCATGTCCCTGGCGGCGACGAATCTCGCGTCGCTGCTCGATCGCGTCGGCCGGTCCGAGGACTCGCTGCGGGCGGCCGAGGAAGGCTACGAAGCCGTCTCCCGGCTGGGCGTCGGGCGGACGTACGGTGGGCTGCTGCTCGGCTTTGCCGCCAAGGCGCAGCTCGCGCTTGGGCGCTGGGACGACGCGGAACGAACGACGGCGAACGGACTCAGGCGCGGTGCCGCGGGACGGGCGGCTCTCTGGCTGTCGATCAATCGCGGCCGCGTGCTGCTCGGTCGCGGCCGCTTCAGCGAGGCATCCGCAGTCCTGAGCCGCGCCCGCGAGCTCGATCGAGAGCTCGGCGAGACCGAGTTCCGAAGCGCGCTCCACGCGGCAATCGTGGAGCTCGCGGTCTGGCGCGGCGATTCCGGCGCCGCCTGGCCGGACGTGGCCGAGGGGCTGGCGCGCGTTCGCTCAGGGGAGATGCCTGATCCTTCGCTGGCGTGGCTGGCGGCGCTGGGTCTCCGAGCCGAAGCGGACATTGCGGCGACCGCCCGAGCTCGGAATGACGAACCTGGGCTCGCCGTCGCGACCGCCCGAGGAGCCGAGATCGGTGCGGTTGTCGAACGAGGTCTGTCAGCTGCCCCCGAGCTGAGCCGCGACACCGGTCGAGGCATCGCGCTGGCGACGCTCATCGTTGCCGAGCGCGCCCGACTTGCCGGCGGCGGCTCGGCCGCGGAGTGGGCCTCGGTCGCCGATGCCTGGGCTCGAGTCGGCCGTCCGTTTCCAACCGCCTATGCGCGGTTCCGGGAGGCCGAAGCTCACCTCCTCGCCCGCGATCGCCACGCGGCCGAGTCGGCCGCGAGGTCCGGCCATGAGCTCGCCGTCCGGCTTGGTGCGGCGCCGCTCGTCGTGGAGCTCGAACGACTCGCCCGGCTCGGGCACCTCGACCTCGGCGGACATGCGGCCCCGGACATCGGGTCGGCCGATCCCGGCGACGCGTTTGGCTTCACGTCCCGCGAGTCCGAGGTCCTGCAGCTCGTGGCCGGCGGCTGGACGAACCAGCAGATCGCGGACGCCCTGTTCATCAGCCGCAAAACTGCGAGCGTCCATGTCTCGAACATCCTCGGCAAGCTCGGCGTGGACTCGCGCGTCGAGGCCGCGGCGATCGCCCACCGCATCGGCATCGCCAAGGACGCCCCGCCGCCACCGGATGCGCCCTAGATGGGTTCAACTCGACCGGAGGGGTTGTGAGGTTCGTCCTCGCGTTCTTGATCTGCGTGCTGCTAGTGGCGTGCTCGTCACGATCCGAGCCGGACGGACAGCTCATCGACGGCATCTGGGTCGGTGATCCCATCTCGTGTGACGAGGTGGGAGCCTCTGGCTCCCCGAGCTGCGAGCGAATCATCGAGTGCGGAGCCCGAAACGAATTCGGAGGCAAGACACCCGACCTTCGCGACGTCGCCATTCATGGCCTGCCGACTCGGATGAAGGACGGCACGCTCATCACGTATGGCATGGGTGGGTGGATCGTCGTCTTCACCCTCTCGACCGGTGAACAGCGAGCGACCTATGTCATCGAGACCGACGCTGGCCGATGCGAGGGCCCCGACCCGTCATCGTGAGGCCGTTCTGCTAGCCTGAGGCCATCCTTGAAGCCGGTCCTGTGAGGCCGGTCGCGCCGGTCCCGAGAGGCCGGGAAGGAGGCCCGATGGCCGCTGTTCGCACCATCGGCGGCGAGCGTCGCCGCGCACCCCGCGCCGGTTGGCCAGCCCATTCCTTCGAAGCCCTCCGGGATCAGCCCATGCCCGCGTGATCGTGCCGCCTCTGCCGCGCTCGAGCGCGGTCGTCGATCCGCGGATCGGCGATCTCGGGCCGGCGATCCTGGCGCTCGAGGACGGCGCCGTGTTTCCCGGGATCGCGTTCGGGGCGCCGGCTTCGGGCGGT
>DASRJS010000078.1:0-21888 GCA_035649355.1 Candidatus Polarisedimenticolia bacterium | reverse complement strand
GCCGCTCGACGGGCGCGTGTCGACTCGCGCCGGGTGCATCGCCTCCCATGCGTCGATCTCGGGTCGCCGGTCCAGGAGGTAGCCGAGCTCGTCCGTTCCGCGGAGGAGCATGAGCTTCGCGAACGGATCGACGTCGAACGGAAGGTCCTCGTCGCCGGGCAGGTGGACGACCTGAGACTCGAGGTCGACGGTGAGCTCGACACCGGGGTCAGCCGCCACGAGCTCGAAGAGCTGGCGGTGCCGCTCCGGCTCGACCGTGATCGGCAGCACGCCGTTCTTCAGCGCGTTGTTCCGGAAGATGTCCGCGAACGACGTCGAGACGATCGCTCGAATGCCCCACGCCGCCAGGGCCCATGGCGCGTGCTCGCGCGACGACCCGCCGCCGAAGTTGTCGCCCGCGAGGAGGACCGCTCGTCCGGACATGCCCGGCCGGTCGAGCACGAAGAGCGGCTCGACGAAGCAGCCGTTCTCGTCAAAGCGCCAGTCTCGGAACAGCGCCTCGGCGAGACCCGCCTTGTCGGTGACCTTGAGGTACCGCGCCGGCACGATCTGGTCCGTGTCGACGTTCTCGCGCGGCAGTGGGATCACGGCGCTCGTGAACGTCGAATAGGGCGCCGGCATCTCGCGCTTACCTGCCGCCGACGGCGGCGACGTCTTCGATCCCCGGCAGCCGCCGCGGATCCGCGACCGCGCCGGCCACGGCCGATGCGACCGCCGTCAGCGGCGACGCGAGGAACGTCCGGCCGCCCTTGCCCTGGCGGCCCTCGAAGTTGCGGTTCGAGGTGCTGACCGCGTACTGGCCGGGCGCGAGCTGGTCGCCGTTCATCGCGATGCACATCGAGCAGCCTGCTTCGCGCCATTCGGCTCCGGCGGCCCGGAAAACCTCGTCGAGGCCCTCACTCTCGGCCTCGCGCTTGACCTCGTCCGAGCCCGGCACGACGAGCATCCGAACGCCTTCGGCGACGCGGCGGCCCTTGAGCGCCCCGGCCGCCAGGCGCAGGTCGCTGATCCGGCCGTTCGTGCAGCTGCCGACGAAGACAACGTCGACCTTCTGGCCGAGGATCGGCTGGCCGGGCCGCAGGTCCATGTACTCGAGGGCGTGCTCGAGGGCCCGGCGCTGGCCGGCATCGGCCTGGGCCTCCGGGTCGGGCACGGTCGAGGTGATCGGGATGCCCATGCCCGGGTTCGTGCCGTAGGTGACCATCGGTTCGAGGGCCGACGCGTCGATCTCGATCGAGCGATCGAAGGCCGCCCCTTCGTCGCTCGGGAGGGCTCGCCACGCGGCGACCGCGGTGTCCCACGCCTCTCCCCGCGGTGCATGCGATCGGCCTGCGAGGTACTCGAAGGTCGTGTCGTCCGGCGCGATGAGCCCGGCACGAGCGCCGCCTTCGATGCTCATGTTGCAGATCGTCATCCGCTGGTCCATCGTCAAGGCCCGGATCGCCGGGCCGGCGTACTCGAACACGTGGCCCGTCCCGCCACCGACCCCGATCCGCGCGATCAGCGCGAGGATGATGTCCTTCGCGCTCACGCCGCTCGCGAGCTGACCGTCCACCCGCACCTCGAACGTCTTCGGCCGGCGCTGCAGCAGGCACTGCGTCGCGAGGACCATCTCGACCTCGGACGTCCCGATGCCGAACGCGAGCGCTCCGAAGGCGCCGTGCGTGCTCGTGTGCGAATCGCCGCAGACGATGGTCATCCCCGGCTGGGTCAGCCCGAGCTGCGGCCCGATGACGTGAACGATGCCCTGGCCCGGATCGCCGAGGCCGTGGAGCGGGATGCCGAAGTCGCGACAGTTCGCGGTCAGCTGCTCGACCTGAGCCGCGGCCATCGCATCGAGGATCGGCAGGCTCCGCGGATGCGTCGGGATCGAATGATCCGCGGTCGCGACCGTTCGCTCAGGATGGCGAACGGTGAGGCCCCGCTCGCGAAGGCCGCTGAAGGCCTGCGGGCTGGTGACCTCGTGGACGAGATGGAGGTCGATCGCGAGGACAGCCGGCGCGCCCGCATCCTCCGCGACGACGTGGTCGTCCCAGATCTTGTCGACGATCGTGCGCGGTCCGGTCATGGCGTCGGAGCGTAACAGGCGGCCTCGATTCGAACGGCGAGGCCGCCCGGTGCGCGATGGCACTGGCCCGAGGGTCCCATGCCCGCCCCGTACGTCTTGCCTCTGCCGGGATGCACCGCGAGGGGGTGGAATCAGCCGAGGACCCCCGACCCCGTCCTACGAGCGAGCATGGAACCCGAATCCGAACGACCAGAGTTCGACGAAGAGGCGCTCTCCGCCGGCGGTGGCTTCCGCCTCGTCCGGCTGCGGCTCTGGCTCGCCCTGATCGCGACGTTCCTGCTGCCGTTCGTGATCACCACGCCGATCTTCTCGCGGCTCACGAGCCCGGCGACGGAGCTCTTCGGGCCGACGGTCGCGTTGATTGTGGTGGCGCTCGTCCTCGGCCTGATCATCGCCTGGCTCGCGAAGAAGGTGCTCGAACCGGCCGCCCAGCTCGAGGCCACCCGCTCATACCTCCGAGGTGCCTACGAACAGGCCCGTGAGGACTCGCTCGTCGACCCCCTGACGCGGCTCGGCAACCACCGCGCCTTCCAGGAGGAGCTCGACCGCCAGCTCTCGGCCGCGACCCGCTATGGCGGTTCGGTGGCCCTCGTCATCATCGACCTCGACAGCTTCAAGAAGGTCAACGACACGATGGGCCACGCCGCCGGGGACAAGCTCCTGCACTCCGTGGCCGGGCTGATCGCCAACCGGATCCGGCGCAGCGACCGCGCCTACCGAACGGGCGGCGACGAGTTCGCCGTCATCATGCCGCAGACCCAGGTGGACGCTGCCGCGATCCCGATCACGCGACTGCTGGCGGCGGCGCTCGGCGACGCGATGCCCGGCGAACGAACGGTGCCGTTCTCGTTCTCGGCGGGGGTGGCCGAGTTCCCGGGCCAGGCGACGGACCGCAACGAGCTGCTGCGCTACGCCGACGCCGCGATGTACTGGGGCAAGCGCCACGGCCGCACGGCCGTCAACGTCTTCGACCCGAGCCATCTCGCCGCGATCAATACGCTCGATCGCGCGTCTCCGGAGACCTCGACGGCCGTCGAGCGGGTCGCCGCGCGGCGCCTGCTGCGGGCCGTCTACCAGCCGATCGTCGATCTCGGCGACGGCACGATCATCGGCTTCGAGGGTCTCATCCGACCGACGCCCGATTCGGGCTTCTCGAACCCGGGCGTCCTCTTCGAGGCGGCCGAGGCAGCGGGTCGGACGACCGAGCTCGACCTGGCCTGCCTCGAGACCGTGGTCGCGACGTCGGCGAAGCTCGGGCTCACCGGCCATCTCGGCCTGAACCTGTCGCCCCGGACGCTCGAGGCTCCCGAGTTCAACGTCGGCGCCGTCATGGCGATCCTGCGGCACTACGGCGTCGCGGCGGACCGCGTCGTCATCGAGCTCACCGAGCGCGAGCACATCGAGGACCTGACGCGCCTGCGCCACTCGATCGAGGCGATCCAGGCGGCCGGCCTGCGCGTCGCGGCCGACGACGTCGGCGCCGGCAACGCCGGCCTGCGGCTCCTCAGCCAATCGCGCTTCGACATCGTGAAGATCGACCTGTCGCTCGTGCAGGGCGGCGCCATGCGCAACACGTCCTTCGAGATCCTCCAGACGCTGCGCGACCTCGCCCAGCGCTGGCAGGCACTCGTCGTCGCCGAGGGCGTCGAGACGCCCGAGCAGCTCGTCGTGGTCCGGGCGCTCGGCCTGACCGCCGCGCAGGGCTATCTTCTTGGCCGCCCGACCGATACACCGAACACCGACCCGGTCGACCTCG
The DNA here is from genome assembly GCA_035649355.1 of Candidatus Polarisedimenticolia bacterium. Lineage (GTDB taxonomy): Bacteria > Chloroflexota > Limnocylindria > Limnocylindrales > CSP1-4 > UBA5189. The sequence continues at coordinate 18,064 of DASRJS010000078.1, read as the reverse complement.
AACGGCTCGGCCAGCTCGCGAACCTGCTCGACTCCTCGATGCGCCTCTCGGCGTGATGGGTTGCGCCTGAGCGGCGTTCGCCCGTAGACTGCGCAAACCTCGCGGGGGACCGCGAGCGACCACTGCCAGGGAGGCAAACCGGATCGTGGCCCCAGCCCGCGGAGATCGCCGGACCGCTGCCATCGCCATCAGGGCCGATGGTCGCCGTGTCCAGCTTCCCGTCGGAATGGGTCTCCTCGAGGTCGGCCCGCTCTCCCTTCTTCGGATCCTGCTTGTCGGTGTCGAGGACATTCTCGTCCTCATTACCGGCTCCCGGCGGGAGAACGGAGGCAGTCGGAGGATCGGACGCCGCTAGGGCGACCACCACCAGACACCAACGGACCCTCGCCGGGGCGGCGAGGGTCTTTCGTTTCTCCGGCGGCCGAAGGGGCCGGCGGGCGGGCCAGCGGAAGGGGCTAACGGGATGACGATGACGAAGCGGGGAGCGGCAAAGGCGCCCCCGTCGCCGAAGACGCCGGCGGCGGCGCAACCGGCGGCGAAGGTTGCCGCGTCGCCGGCCGCCGCGTCACCTGCTGCCCGTCGCAGTCACGTCCCCGGGGACGGCACCGCCCACGCCGCCGCCGTCGAGCAGGCCCGCCGCGAGATGCTTCGCGAGGGCACGGCTGCGAAAGCCGTCCAGGTCGGGAATCGCGGCAGCCGCACCCGGATCGGCGCGGACGCCCTCTGCGAGGCGCTGCTCGCCCAGGGTGTCGACGTCTTCTTCTCGTATCCGGGCGGCGTGATCCTGCCGCTCTACGACATCCTCGGCGACTACCCCGAGCTGCGCCACGTCCTCGTCCGCCACGAGCAGGGCGGCGCCCACGCTGCCGACGGCTACGCCCGCGTCACCGGCCGCGTCGGCGTCTGCATGGGCACGTCAGGCCCAGGCGCGACGAACCTCGTGACGGGCATTGGCACGGCCCAGCTCGACTCGATCCCGATCGTGGCCATCACCGGCAACGTGCCCTCGGCGCTCATCGGAAAGGACGCGTTCCAGGAGATCGACATCAACGGCATCACCCTGCCGATGACGAAGCACAACTATCTCGTCCGCAAGGCCGACGACATCCCGCACGTCATCGCCGAGGCCTTCCACATCGCCCGAAGCGGCCGGCCGGGGCCGGTCCACGTCGACATCACGAAAGACGCCCTCCAGGGCGAGACCCAGGCGCCTCACCCAACGCAGGACGAGATCGTCGCCGGCCTGCCCGGCTTCCGCCCGAACATGGATGGCAACTATCGCCAGCTGAAGCTTGCCGCGACCGAGCTGGCGAACGCGAAGCGGCCGATGATCCTTGCCGGTCACGGCGTGCTCCATGCCCGGGCCTGGGACGACCTCAAGGCGCTCGCCGAGAAGACGAGCATCCCGGTCGCCTGGACGCTGCTCGGGATCGGTTCGATGGACGAGCGCCATCCGCTCGCCTACGGCTACATGGGCATGCACGGCTGGAAGCACGTCAACCGCGCAATCCAATCGGCGGACCTGCTCTTCGCGGTCGGGATGCGCTTCGACGACCGGGTCACCGGCAACGTCCGAACCTATGCGCCGTACGCGCGCATCGTCCACGTCGACATCGACCCGGCCGAGATCGGCAAGAACGTCGCGGTCGAGGTGCCGATCGTCGGCGACGCCGGACGCGTCCTGAAGGCGCTGCTGCCGATGGTCGCGGCGGTCGCCCCGGAAGCGCGCAAGGACTACTTCGACCAGCTCGCCGAGTGGAAGCACGAATCCGAGGGCTCCTCGTGGCACGGCTCGGGTGCGTGGCGAGACGGCCTCCTCTCGGCGGATTACGTCGTCCAGCGGATCGGCGAGCTGAGCGACCACGAGGCCGTCTACGTCGCCGACGTCGGCCAGAACCAGATGTGGCTGGCTCGGTACGCCGGCTTCCGGCACCCGAACACCCACGTCAGCTCCGGCGGCCTCGGGACGATGGGCTTCTCGGTCCCGGCAGCGATGGGCGCCGCGCTCGGGAGCGACCGCGAGGTCTGGGCGATCACCGGCGACGGTGGCTTCCAGATGACGTTCCAGGAGCTCATGACCCTCGTCCAGGACCGGATCCCGGTGAAGATCGCGCTCTTCGACAACAAGAAGCTCGGGATGATCCGGCAGTGGCAGGAGATCATCTACGCGGGCAACTACCACTCGGCGCACCTGCTCGGGCCGGACTACCTCAAGCTCGCCGAGGCGTTCGGGATCCCGGCACTCAAGGCCTCGAGCCCCGCCGAAGTCGACGACGCGATCCGCTTCGCCCAGGGCGTCGACGGCCCGGCGCTGATCTGGTTCGAGATCGCCGAGGAGCAGAACGTCTTCCCGATGATGCCAGCAGGCAAAGGCCTGTCCGACCTCATCGAGAAGTGGGGCGGGGCCGAGGAATGAGCGCCGACGCTGGCTCCGGTCCGGGCGCGGCGGGCGGTCCCGGTCCGGCCCACGCGACCCCGCCGCCACGCGCGATCCCGGGCACCGGCGAGGGCCGTCTCCACCGCCTCGTCGCGCTCGTCAACGACCGGCCCGGCGTCCTGAACCGCGTGGCTTCGCTGATGCGGGCGCGCAGCTTCAACATCGATTCGCTGGCCGTCTCGCACACCGACCAGCCGGGCCTGTCGAGGATGACGATCACGCTCCACGGCGACGACGTCGCGGTCGAACAGGCGGCGAAGCAGCTCTACCGGCTCATCGACGTCCTCAAGGTCCAGGACGTCACGAGCGAGCCGACGATCGAACACGAGCTCGCGCTCGTGAAGGTGCGCGCGACCGATGCGAACCGCGCGGAGATCGCCCAGATCGTCGAGCTGAGCAAGGGCCGCGTCGTGGACCTCGCGGCCGAATCGCTCGTCGTCGAGATCGCGGGCACCGAGGCCGAGGTTGACGCGTTCCTCGGGCTCATTCGGACGTACGGCATCAAGGAGCTGGTTCGGACCGGCGCGGTCGTCATGACGCGCGGCTCCGGGTCGATCGAGGAGGCACTGAAGCGATGACCGCGCGGATGTACTACGACGCCGACGTCGACCCGGCCGCGCTTGCCGGGCAGACGGTCGCGATCATCGGCTACGGCAGCCAGGGCCATGCCCACGCGCTGAACCTCCACGAATCCGGGGTCCGCGTGATCGTCGGCCTGGCCGCAGGCTCGAAGAGCCGGGCCCTGGCCGAAGAGGCCGGCCTCACGGTCTCGACCGTGGCGGAGGCGGTCAAGGCCGCGGACGTCGTCATGATCCTCGTCCCCGACACGGCCCAGAAGGCCGTCTACGACTCCGAGATCGAGCCCCACCTCCGGACCGGCCAGCTCGTGATGTTCGCCCACGGCTTCAACATCCACTTCAAGCGCATCGTCCCGCCGGCGAACGTCGACGTCGGGATGGTCGCCCCGAAGGGTCCCGGCCATCTGCTCCGCAGCGTCTACCAGGCCGGCGGCGGCGTCCCGGCGCTCTTCGCGGTCCAGGCTGACGCTTCCGGAACGGCCCGCGCCCGCACGCTCGCCTACGCGCGGGCGCTCGGTTGCACGCGCGCCGGCATCCTCGAGACGACGTTCGCGGAGGAGACCGAGACCGATCTCTTCGGCGAGCAGTCCGTGCTCTGCGGCGGCACGGCGTCGCTCGTGAAGATGGCCTTCGAAACGCTCGTCGAGGCCGGGTACCAGCCCGAGCTCGCGTACTTCGAGACGATGCACGAGCTCAAGCTCATCGTCGACCTGCTCTACCGCGGCGGCCTGAACTTCATGCGCTTCAGCGTCTCGGACACGGCCGAGTACGGCGACTATGTCTCAGGCCCGCGGATCATCGACGAGCACGTCCGCTCGACGATGCGCCAGGTCCTCGGCGAGATCCAGGACGGCTCCTTCGCGGCGCGCTGGATCGCCGAGAACGAGGGCGGCCGGGCCGAGTTCGAGCGCCTCCGGGCCCAGGATCGGAACCACCAGATCGAACAGGTCGGCGCGGCGCTGCGAGCCCAGATGCCGTTCCTCAACCCGGTCGTCGTCCAGGCCGGTCAGGCCCAGGCGGCGGCTTCGAAGCCGGGCGCGGGCTGAGCGATGGCCAAGGCGCGGGTCGCGAAGCCGGCCGGACCGCTCGTGCCCGCCGGCAGCGTCCGGATCTTCGACACGACGCTCCGCGACGGCGAGCAGGCGCCCGGCGCCGGGCTGACGGCCGCGGAGAAGCTCGAGGTTGCCCGGGCACTGGTGCGGCTCAAGGTCGACGTCATCGAGGCTGGCTTCCCGGCCGCCTCGCCCGGTGACTGGGAGGCCGTCCACCGGATCGCGAAGGAGACGAAGGGCGGCATCGCCGTCGCAGCCCTTGCGCGCTGCCGCGACGGCGACCCGCAACGGGCGATCGAGGCCATCAAGGTCGCCGAGCGACCGCACCTCCACGTCTTCATCGCGACGAGCGACATCCATCTCAAGCACAAGCTCCGCATCGACCGCGATCAGGCCCTCGCCGAGGCGGTGCGCTGGGTGGCGTACGGCCGGGAGAAGCTCGGCCGCGACGCCGAGATCGAGTTCTCGGCCGAGGACGCGTCGCGGACCGACGTCGACTACCTGCTGAAGGTCTACGAGGCCGTCGTGGACGCCGGCGCCTCGACCGTGAACATCCCCGACACCGTCGGCTATGCGATCCCGTCGGAGTTCGCGAACCTCGTGGAGCGAGTGGTCAAGCTCGTCGGCGATCGGGCGACCGTGTCGGTCCACTGCCACAACGACCTCGGCCTCGCGACCGCGAACACCCTCGCCGCCGTCCAGGCCGGCGCGCGCCAGGTCGAGGTGACGATCAACGGCCTCGGCGAGCGTGCCGGCAATGCGTCGCTCGAAGAGGTCGTCATGGCGCTGCGCACGCGCCCGACCCAGTTCACGGAGCGCGGCAGTGGGGTCCAGACCGAGCACATCTCCGCGGCGTCGCGGCTCGTGAGCTACCTGACCGGCTTCGCGATCCAGCCGAACAAGGCGATCGTCGGTGCGAACGCCTTCGCCCACGAATCCGGGATCCACCAGGACGGCGTGATCAAGAACCCGCTGACGTACGAGATCATGACCCCGCAGTCGATCGGCCTCTCGGGCAGCCAGCTGACGATCGGCAAGCTGTCCGGCCGGCGAGGCCTCCAGCAGAAGCTCCGGAACCTCGGCCACGAGGTGGACGGCGAGCGGCTCGAGGCGATCTATCGCGACGCGATCGCCCTCGCGGACGAGAAGAAGGAGGTGACCGACGCCGACCTCCTCGCGCTCGTCGAGCAGCAGGCGGCCGAGGTGCCCGCGTCGGTCGAGCTCGTCGGCTGGAGCGTCACCTCGCAGCACGCCGGGAGCTCCGTCGGCAGCGTCACGCTCGCCGTGCTCGGCGAGGATCGTGCCTCGGTCGCGACGGGCAACGGCCCGGTGAATGCGCTCTTCTCCGCGATCGACATGGCGGTCGGTCCGGTCATGGGCTGGACCCCGGTCCTCGCCGAATACGAGATCAAGGCGGTGTCGGCCGGCGAGGATGCGCAGGGCCAGGTCCTCGTCCGCTGCCGCCGATCGAAGGACACCGGGCCCGGCGCGCTGACGGTCACCGGCCACGGCTTATCGACGAACATCATCGAGGCCTCGCTCGAGGCCTACCTCGTCGCGACAAACAAGCTCCACGGCGCCGAGATCGGTCCGGTCTCGCCGGCGTTCGTCGGCCAGCGGACGGTCGAGGAGCTGCCGTGACGGCGCCTGGGAGCGGGGGAGCCCTCTATCGCGTCGCGGTCATCGCCGGCGACGGCGTGGGACCCGAGGTCGTCGGCGCCGCGCGCGCCGTCGTCGATGCCGCCGGGCAGGCGTTCGGATTCACGGTCGACTGGACCGAGGTCCTGGCGGGCGGTGCCTGCATCGACGCTCATGGCGTCGCCATCACCTCGGACGGACTCGCGGTCGCCGGTGCCGCCGATGCCGTGCTCCTCGGAGCCGTCGGCGGGCCGAAGTGGTCCGACCCGAACGCAGCCGTTCGCCCGGAGCAGGCGCTGTTCGCCCTCCGCGGCGGGCTGGAGCTGTTCGCGAACCTGCGTCCCGTGCGCGTCCACCCGGCGCTCGTGCCCTCATCACCGCTCCGCCGCGAGCTCCTCGAAGGCGTCGACCTGCTGATCGTCCGCGAGCTCACCTCCGGCCTCTACTTCGGCCGGCCGTCCGAGGAGCGCATGACGGGCGATGGGCGGGTCGCGGTCGACACGCTCTGGTACACCGAGGCCGAGATCCGCCGCGTCGTCCGGCTCGCGTTCGAGCTCGCGGGCGGCCGGCGCGGCAAGCTCACGAGCGTCGACAAGGCGAACGTCCTCGCGACGTCGCGGTTGTGGCGGAAGGTCGTCGATGAGGAGCGCACGAGCTTCCCCGACGTCCAGGCCAACCACCAGCTCGTCGACTCCTGCGCGATGCTGCTCGTCCGCGAACCGGCCGCCTTCGACGTCCTCGTCACGGAGAACCTGTTCGGCGACATCCTCTCGGACGAGGCCGCGGTCATCGCCGGCAGCCTCGGGATGCTGCCGTCGGCGTCGCTCGGGGAGCGGCGGACGGACCACGGGACATTCGGATTGTACGAACCGATCCACGGATCCGCGCCGGACCTCGCCGGGCGCGACGTCGCCAACCCGATCGGCACGATCCTGTCGGCCGCGATGCTGCTGCGCTGGTCGCTGGGCCGCGAGGACGTCGCCGTCGCCCTGGAGGCGGCCGTCGCGAAGGCCCTCGACGATGGCTACCGAACGGGGGACCTCGTGCCGGCCAACGGGGACGCCGGCGCCGTGAACCGGGTCGGCACGCGAGCGATGGCCGCCGCGATCGCCGAGCGCATCGGCGCGCCGATCGCCGCCGGAGCGTCCGGATGAGCGACCCGGTCGTCCTCTACGACACGACCCTTCGCGACGGGACCCAGGGCGAGAACATCATCCTCTCGCTCGCCGACAAGCTCCGCGTCGCGCGGATGCTCGACGAGTACGGCCTGCCCTACATCGAGGGCGGCTGGCCGGGCTCGAACCCGAAGGACGTCGAGTTCTTCGCGGCCGCCCGGAAGATGACCTGGCAGCGCGCGAAGCTCGCCGCGTTCGGTTCGACGCGGCACCGGGCGACGACCGCCGCGACCGACCCGAACATCACCGAGCTCGTCCGGGCCGAGACGCCCGTCGTCACGATCTTCGGCAAGAGCTGGCTCCTGCACGTCACCGAGGTGCTGGGCGCCACGCCCGCCGAGAACCTCGACATGATCTCGGACAGCGTCGGCTTCATCGTCGGGCAGGGCCGCGAGACGATCTACGACGCGGAGCACTTCTTCGACGGCTGGCGCGGCGACCGCGACTACGCGATCTCGACCCTCCGCGCCGCCCGCGATGCCGGCGCCCGAACCCTCGTCCTTTGCGACACGAACGGCGGCACGCTCACAACGGATCTGCTCCCGATCGTCGCCGACGCGCAGTCCGCCCTGGCGGCGGACGCCGGCGCCGAGCGTGTCACCTGGGGTATCCACACCCACAACGACGCCGAGCTCGCCGTTGCGAACTCGATCGCCGCAGTTCAGGCCGGGATCCGCCACGTCCAGGCGACGATCAATGGCTATGGCGAGCGTTGCGGCAACGCGAACATGGTCAGCGTCATCGCCAACCTCGCGCTCAAGACGGACCTGCCCCTGACGCCTGACGGCGGCGGCGCGCTGGACCGCCTCACCGAGCTCTCGCGCTCCGTCGCCGAGATCGCGAACGTCGCCCCGAACGACTGGCAGCCGTACGTCGGCCGCTCGGCGTTCGCGCACAAGGGCGGCGTTCACGGTGCCGCGGTCGCGAAGGTCGAGCGGAGCTACCAGCACGTCGAACCCGCACGAGTTGGGAACGAGGGCCGGCTCGTCGTCTCGGAGCTCGGCGGGAAGGCGAACACGTCGATCCGCGCCGAGCAGCTCGGTCACCGGCTCGACGGCGTCGTCGACCCGAAGGTCCTCTCGCAGCTCGTCAAGAAGCTCGAGGCGGACGGCCTGTCGTTCGAGGGCGCCGAAGCCTCGTTCGAGCTCCTCATCCGGCGCCATCAGGCCGGCTACGCGCCGCCGTTTCGGATCCTCGATTACACGTGCCTCGTCGAGCAGCGCGAGGGCCACGAGCTCCTGGCCGAGGCGACGGTCAAGGTCGCGGTCGATGGCGAGGTGCTCCACACCGCCGCCGACGGGAACGGCCCGGTCAACGCCCTCGACGCGGCCCTCCGCAAGGCGCTGCGAGCGTTCTACCCGGTCCTCGACGCCGTTCATCTCTACGACTACAAGGTCCGAATCCTCGATTCGGATGCAGCAACCGGCGCCCGCACCCGGGTGACGATCGAGTCCACCGACGGGTCACGGGAGTGGTCGACGATGGGCTCGGACACGAACATCATCGCGGCGTCGGCAGCAGCCCTCGCCGATTCGCTGGAATATGCGATCTGGACATCCGGCGCCGAGCTCCGGCGCCGGGACGAGCGTCACTTCACCACCGTCGTGACGGGGAGGTAGCCGATGGCCGCGAAGCCCGGAGAGCGCGCCGGCGACGACCAGACCCTGCACCTCGCGCGCTGGACGGTGGCGTCCGGCTCGAACGCCCAGAGCCGAGGCGCGGTCGTCATCGCGTCGGGCGACCACCAGTGGGAGGCCTCGGCCGAGGGCAACGGGCCCATTGACGCGCTCTATCGGGCCGTGGACAAGGCCGTCGCCGGCGTCCTCACCGGTCATCCACGCCTCGTCAGCTATGACATCCATGCCCTCGCCGAAGGCCCCGACGCGGAGGGCCGGGTGCGCGTGAAGATCGCGCCACCGGGTGGCGCGGTCGGCGAGAGACGCGGCGGCGAGTACGTCGGGACCGCGCAGTCGACAAACATCGTGGCGGCCTCGATCGAGGCGTACGTCGAAGCGCTGAACGAGATGCTCGGCGAGGCCCACTGGGCCGGCGCGACCGAGTCCGCGGGCAATCGCCGCCGGGCCCGGCCCGCCCACGGCCGCCGCGCCGAGTTCGACAAGAAGGTCGCCGACCAAGACAGCACGCGGTGGTTCGAGTCCTGAACCTGCCGGTCGCGTACGCCGGCGAGCCCGGCGCATTCGCGGAAGACGCGGTCCTGGCGGGCTTCGGCGATGCCGACCGGATCGCGCTCGGGAGCTTCCGCGACGTCTTCGAAGCGGTCGCCAGTGAGCGCGCGGCGGCCGGCGTCGTCCCGATCGAGAACCTCATCACCGGCACGGTCCGCGAGGTCTACGACCTGCTCCTCGCCCACGACCTCGAGATCCGAGGCGAAGTCGTCGTGCCGGTGCGGCTCTGCCTCGCGGCGCTGCCGGGGACACAGATCGATGGCATTGAGCGGGTCTACTCCCACGTGCAGGCGCTCGGCCAGGCCGAGGCGTTCCTGCGGACGCGGCCGTGGACGACGCTGACGACGTACAACACGGCGGGGGCCGGGAAGCTCATCCGGGATCGGGACGAGCGCGGTTCCGCGGCCGTGCTCTCGCCCCGCGCAGCGGCTCTCTTTGGCCTCGAGGTCCTTGCCGAGGACATCCAGGGCGGGTCCGACAACCGGACGCGCTTCCTGTGCGTGACTCGCCTGGGCGGCGAGCCGCCACCCCTGGCGCCGACGAGCGGTCCGGCGAGGACGACGCTCGTGTTCGCCGTGCGCAACGAGCCAGGCACGCTGCTGCGCGCCCTGCGGGCGTTCGCCGTTCGGGGCGTGAACCTCAGCTCGCTCGAATCGCGGCCCAGCCGCAGCGCCGCCTGGGAGTACGTCTTCTGGGCCGACCTCGATGCCGCCGCGGACGAACCCGCCTGCAGCGCCGCCCTCCTGGATCTCCGAGCGGCCACCGAGATGGTCCGCGTGCTCGGCTCCTACGCGGCGGCCGCCGGCGGTTGAGGTGCGGGGCGGTTCGGTGGGGATAGGTCGGTAGTACGGGGGTCGGCCGGTACCTTCACCCCCTCCGAGAATCCAGTCCCGCGGAGGACACTTCCGAACGTTGGAGCCCAGTCCCGGGAGCAGCCCCGCTTGGCCAGACCCACAAACGTTCCGTCGAGGAGAGAAGGTGCCGCACGCGTGCCCATGAACGAGCGGGTCGTGCGGCCCATCTGGCAGACCGCGCAGCGCTTCTTCGGGCCCGCAGCGTCCCGCGTCTGGACGTTCACGGTCATGCTCGCGCTGGCGGGGACCGCGATCATGATCCTCGGCTTCGGCGGGATCCCCCGGATCGCTGAGCCATTCCAGATTCCATGGCCCGTCATCGCCGTGGCGTTCTATGTCGCCGAGATCAACGTCGTCGAGGTCCACTTCCGGCGCGAGACCCATGCGTTCACGCTGTCCGAGGTTCCGACGGTCATCGGCCTGTTCTTCCTGTCCCCGTTCGAGTACATCGCTGCGCTGCTCGTTGGCTCCGGGCTCGCGCTGATCGTCCACCAGAAGCAGCCCCCGATCCGGCTCTTCCTGAACCTCGCCTACTACTTCCTCATCGGCGGCATCTCGGTCGTCATCTTCCACGGCCTCGGTCAGTTCGGTGGTGCGCCGACACCGCGCGACTGGGCGGCGACGTTCGCGGCGACCCTCACGACCTGCGTCGTCGGCTCGCTCGTCATCGCGACCGCAATCTCGCTCTCGGGTGGCGCCCCGCAGTACCAGAAGCTGCCGGAGATGCTCCGCTTCGCGGGCGGCGTGGCCCTTGCGAACACGAGCGTGGCGCTCCTCGCCGTGACGCTGCTGTGGCGCGAGCCGTGGTCGCTGTGGCTCCTCGGCCTGCCCGTCCTCGCGATCTTCGTTGCGTATCGCGCCTACGTGTCCGAACGCGAGAAAGGCCAGCGCCTCGAGCTGCTCTATGAGTCCAGCCGAATCCTCCAGCGCGTGCCGGAGCTCGACTCTGCGCTCGTCGCGCTCCTCGAGCACACCCGCGAGATGTTCCGCGCCGAGCGCGCCGAGATCATCCTCTACCCGAGCGCCCAGGAGGCGACCGCACTCCGAACGGCCAGCGGGATCGGCCAGCCGACGACGACGATGGTCCCGATCACGATCGCGGAAGACGATCCGGTCCACCACCGGATCGCTGCGGACGGTCGTGCCTACCGCCACCAGAATCCGGAGAGCATCGACGGCGTCCGCGAGCTCATGGCCTGCCCACTCGCGGGCGAGTCGCGGATGATCGGCGTGATGATCATCACGAACCGGATCGCCGAGGGCACGAACTTCGGCGACGACGACCTGCGACTCCTCGAGACGATCGGCAACCAGGTCGCCACGGCCCTCGAGAACGGCCAGCTCGAGCAGTCGCTGGCCGAGCTCTCGCGCTTGAAGGAGCAGCTCCGCCACCAGGCCTACCACGACCCATTGACGAACCTGGCGAACCGCGCGCTGTTCGCCGAACAGGTCGAGGCGGTCCTCGAGCGTCGGGAGCCCGGTGGCGTGCCCGTCGTGCTCTTCCTCGACCTCGACGACTTCAAGCTCGTCAACGACACGCAGGGCCACGCAACCGGAGACCGGCTCCTTGTTGCGGTCGCGGAACGGATCATCGCCTGCGTTCGCGGTGAGGACGTCGCGGCCCGGCTGGGCGGCGACGAGTTCGGCATCCTGATGATCGATCGCTCCGGGCTCGACGATGCGATCAATGTCGCCGGCCGCCTCCTCGAGACGTTGACGGCGCCGTTCCTCATCCAGGGCCGCGAGCTGGCGATCGGGGCGAGCATCGGCATCGCCGCCGCCCGCCCGGCCGGCGAGCACGCCGACGAGCTGCTGCGCAACGCGGATGTCGCGATGTATACGGCCAAGGCGACGGGCAAGCACCGATTCGCCGTGTTCGAGCCGACGATGCACGCCGCGCTCGTCGCGCGCCACGAGCTGTCCTCGGAGCTATCGCGCAGCGTCGCCCGCGGCGAGCTCGAGGTCTTCTACCAGCCCATCGTCGACCTTCAGTCCGGCGACGTCGTTGGCGTCGAGGCGCTGACGCGCTGGCAGCACCCGGTCCGCGGCTTCGTGCCGCCCGATGAGTTCATCCGCCTGGCCGAGGACTCCGGAGCGATTCTCGCGCTCGGTCGCTGGGTTCTCCACACCGCGGCGAGCCAGGTCGTGCGCTGGCAGGAGCAGCTCGGCCGGTCGCTCAGCCTGAGCGTCAACCTGTCGCCGTCCGAGCTGCAGCAGGCCGCGTTCATCGGCGAGGTCGAGGCGATCCTTGCGCAGACGCGGCTCGCACCCGAACACCTCGTCCTCGAGATGACCGAGACCGCGATGTTCCAGGACGCGCAGACGACGATCACCAAGCTCGAATCGCTTCGCCGCCGCGGCGTCCGGATCGCGGTCGATGACTTCGGGACCGGCTACTCGTCACTCGGCTACCTGCGACGGTTCCCGGTTGATAGCCTGAAGATCGCGCGCGACTTCATGGCCAGCGACGAGGCAGCCGACCCGGCCGGCGCCCGCAAGCGCTTGGCGGCCACGACGTCCGATCCCAGCGTGGCTGTCCCCGGCGGCGCCGATCCGGCCGACCCATGGGCCTTCGCCCACGCGATCGTTGCGCTTGGCCAGACCCTCGGGCTGTCGATCGTCGCCGAAGGCATCGAGACCCAGGCGCAGCTCGAACGATTGCGCACGCTGGGCTGCGATCTCGGACAGGGATACCTGTTCCTGAAGCCGGTCGACGCGCCGAACTTTGGCCGCTACCTCCAGGCCGCCTGGCCGAAGCCGGTGGAGGCGGTTGCTCCCGCTGCCGTCGGCGCGGTTGAGGCGTCCGGGGCGGCTCGCGCTTCCTGATCAAAAACGAAGGACCGGAGCGGTCGGACGACCACTCCGGTCCGATGAGTCCAACGACTCGTGCCTATCGCCAGCGCTGGCCGGCCTCCAGGACGAACGCTGAGCTCGCCAGCGTCATGAGGGCGATCATCGCCCGGATCATTCGGTTCTTGACGATGTCTTTCATCGTCAGTTCCACCGGACTCCCGCTCCCAACGTCAGCGCCATCGATGCGAGAAGCATGATGGCGACGGAGAAGCGCTCCAGGTACCGCTTCATTCGTCTGTTCCCCTCTGGCTGAGGTCCAACGTCGCTGGACCGGCAACCGGGCGGTCTTGGTGCCCTCGCGAGCCCCGAGATCCCTGGCTTTGCGTCCCCGCCTCGCGGCGGGTTTGCCCTGGACAGTCTTCGTGACGGAGGACGAAGGTTCGTCCTCGAGTGGGACGTTAGGTCGCGCCCCCGGCGCCGCGGACTACCCGTTGGTACTAGTCGCGGCCTCTGCTTGGGGGAGGTTCCCGGATGCACCGGCGGCCTGAGCGGAGCGTCGCATCGCGACGACGATCGCGACCACCACGCCGACGCCGATCAGGACGTCGCCGACGCTGAAGATGTTGGCCATCGGCAGCCAGGTCGGCATCGCGAAGATATCGGTCAGGTACGGGAACGCCGGGTTGGGGATCGCGGCGCTGTTCGAATAGAGCCCGGCCGCGTGACGCTGCTGCGCCGCCAGCGCGTCCGCGCCAGCGGGCATGAACCCGCCGTTGGCGACGATCGCGAGCTGGTTGGCCGCCGCGCCGAGGGCGACGATCGCCATCCCCGGAACCTTCGCGTTCCGAATGACCGCTACGAGGACGACCAGCGACGAGACGACGTAGATCGACGGGCCGAGCAGGCCCACTCTCGCGGCGACGAAGTCGGAGAACAGGAGGAGCTGGACGAGGAGACCGCCGATGATGAGGGGCGCCCAGCGGAGCTCGATCTCACCGACACCGGCGAGCCGGCCGCGCAACAGCAGTCCGAGGGCCACGCCCACGACGATCGCGTAAAGGATGAACATCGCCGCCAGTTTGACGCGAGCGGACGGCGAATCGCCCTGGCCCGAAGGTCCCAGTCCGCGCCCCGGGAGTGGGAGCTTCGGGCGCAGCTCGACGGAGCCGCGCCCGATCAGCGACCGGTCAGATCGAGCTCGCGCAGTGCATGCACTTGGTCGCGTCGATCGCGTTGAGCTGGCGGCAGAACGGGCAGGTCTTCTGCTCCGGCGGCGCCGGCGCAGCCTCCTCGCGCATGAACATCTTCGAAATTCGCCAGACGACGAACGCGATGACGACGAACGCGATCACCGAGTTGACGAACGCGCCCCAGCGGATCGCCACGTCATCACCGAGGTCGATGACGAGGTTCGAGAAGTCGACGTTGCCGAGGACCTTCCCGATCGGCGGCATGATGATGTCGTTGACAAGCGAGTTCACGACGGTGCCGAGCGCGCCGCCGATGATCACGCCGATCGCCAGCGCGAGCGCGTTCGTCTTGAGCAGGAACGCCTTGAACTCCTGGATCACGTCCTCTCCTCCTCCGAGTGGCGTTGATCAGTGGCTGACGGCCTTTTCGACCTCCGCTGCCGCGGCGATCCAGCCGGTGATCGTCTCTTCCGAGGGGATCCGGCGGATCCAGTTCGGGCGCGCCGCATCGACCTCCTGGAACGTCTGGGCCAGGTTGGCGGCGTTGCGCTGAGCGAGCTCGGCCGGGGAATCGACTCCGGCGGCTTCGAGCAGGTCGGCATATTCGCTGCCAACGCCCGGGAGCCGCATGAGGTCCACGTGATTGGTCCACTTCAGCAGCTGATGGGTGCTGATACCAGTCGCGGCGGAGACGGCGTCGCGTCCGCTGCTGGAGCCGCAGCGCGCGAGGAGATCGTCCGTCGTGGTGATGCCGCTCGCGGCAAGCTTCTCGGCGTACTCACGGCCGATCCCTTCGACCTCGACGATGTTCATCGTCGTCCTCCCCGAGGGATGCACCGGATGGTCGCGGTCCGGTGTCCGCCCGGCGCCGCGCACGGCTGCCGGTGAGGGTCGGATGGTACTCTCCGGCGGCCGCGGGCTGAACGCCTCGCCGACCCGCGCGAGAGGACAGAGCAGTGGTGCGCCAGGCCTTCCGCGACGCCATCTCGACGGGCTACGCACTCTCGGAACCGGCCGCGATCCTCGGCAGCGCGATGGACTCCGGCGAGCCGTTCAACGAGAGCCGCGTCCAGGTCGGCCTGTCGATGCTGAACCGGCACGGCCTGATCGCGGGCGCGACCGGCACCGGCAAGACGAAGACGCTGCAGCTGCTCGCCGGCCAGCTCTCAGCCGCCGGCGTGCCCGTGTTCGTCGCCGACATCAAGGGTGACGTGACCGGAATCGCGGCGCCCGGAGATGCATCGAACCCCAAGATCCAGGACCGCTGCACCTCGCTTGGCTGGACGTTCGCGCCGTCGGGTCACCCGGTCGAGCTCCTTTCGCTTTCGGGTGCGCTCGGCGCCCCGGTCAGGGCGACCGTGCATTCGTTCGGGCCGCTCCTGCTCGGCAAGGTCCTCGACCTCAACGAGACGCAGACATCGATCCTCGCGCTGATCTTCAAGTACTGCGACGACAACGACCTGCCGCTGCTCGATCTCGCCGACCTCGCGACGACGTTGAAGTTCCTGTCCTCGGACGAAGGCAAGCCGATCCTCGCCGACTACGGCGGCATGTCCCCGGCGTCGGTCGGCGTGCTGCTGCGCTCGCTGGTCGTGCTCGAGCAGGAGGGCGCCGACGTCTTCTTCGGCGAGCCCGAGTTCGACGTCCATGACCTCCTTCGGACAACCACCGACGGGCAGGGCATCGTGTCCGTCCTCGAGCTGTCGGACGTCATGGATCGGCCGCGCCTGTTCTCGACGTTCATGCTCTGGATGCTCGCCCAGCTGTACGAGACGCTGCCGGAGGCCGGCGACCTCCCGAAGCCGAAGCTGTGCTTCTTCTTCGACGAGGCGCACCTGCTCTTCCATGACGCGACCGAGGCGCTGATGGAGCAGGTCGAACGGACGGTCCGCCTGATCCGGTCGAAGGGTGTCGGCGTGTACTTCGTGACCCAGGCGCCGACCGACGTTCCATCGAGCGTCCTCGCCCAGCTCGGCAATCGCGTCCAGCACGCCCTGCGGGCGTTCACCCCGGACGACGCCGAAGCGCTTCGAAAGACCGCCCGGACGTTCCCGATGACCGAGTTCTTCGACGTCGAGACGACGATCACTTCGCTGGGGATTGGCGAAGCGCTCGTGACCGTCCTGTCGCCGCGCGGCGTTCCGACGCCCCTCGCCGCGACCCGGCTCCTGCCACCGGACTCGCTCATGGCGCCGCTCGATCCAACCAAGGTCGCCGAGCTGCGGGCTGCCTCCCTACTGACGACGAAATACGGCACCCGCGTTGACCCGCAGAGCGCCCACGAGATCATCACGGCGCGGATCCAGGCCGCCCGCGCAGCGGCGGCCGGGGCCGAGGTCCGAGCGCAGGTCCCGCCAACCACGAACACCAGCCTGAACACGATGACCCCCGCTCAGCAGCAGCGCGAGATCCGACGCCAGGCCGCGGAGATGGAGCGTGCCCGACGCGAAGCGGAGCGTGCCCGCAAGGCCCGCGAGCGCGAGGCCCGCGCGGCCGAACGCCAGCGCCAGCGGACGATCGAGACCGGCATCCGCACGGCCGGTCGCGTCGCGACGTCACGGGTCGGCCAGTCGATCCTGCGGGGCGTCTTCGACACCCTGCTCGGGGGCGGCCGCCGCCGCTGATACGTCGCCGTAGCTCGCGCGAGCGCGCGAGCGCCTATTCGATCTTGAGATCCGGTGGGATCGGCTCAGCTGGCTCCGGAAAGGCCGGCTTGAGCGCGTCGAGGGCGTCGGCCACGATCTGGGCGACAGCGAGGTTGCGGAACCATTTGTGGTTCGAGGGGATGACGAACCACGGCGCAGCCTCGGTCGAGCAGCGCTCGAGCAGGTCCTCGTAGGCCTCGATGTAGCGGTCCCAGTCGGCACGTGTCTCCAGGTCGGACATCCGGAACTTCCAGCGCTTGTCCGGGTCGTCGATGCGAGCCTGGAGGCGCTCGCGCTGTTCATCACGATCGATCAGGAGGAAGAACTTCAGGATCGTCGTGCCCTCATCGATGAGCAGCTGTTCGAAGGCGTTGATCTGGTCGTAATGCCTCCGCCATTGCGACTCAGGTTCGAGGCCGGCAACCCGGACCACCAGCACCTGCTCGTAGTGCGATCGATCGAAGATCGCGATCTCACCGTTGCGCGGCACGCGGGCGTGGATGCGCCAGAGGTAGTCGTGAGCGAGCTCCTCGGGCGTCGGGACCTTGAAGCCGTGGACGTGGCAGCCCTGCGGGTTGAAGGCGCCCATGACGTGCTCGATCGTGCCGCCCTTGCCGGCCGTGTCGATGCCCTGGAGGACGAGGAGGACGCGCCGGCGGCCCTCCGCCCACAGGCGCTCCTGGAGGCCGGTCAGCCGCTCGAGATCACGTTCGATCTCCGGCGCCGCGGACGCCTTCGTGTAGCCGAACGTCGCCGCGGCGTTCGTCTTAGCCAGGTTGACGTGCTCGCCGGGTCGGACGATGAGCTTCTCGCGGAGGCTGCCCTGGGTCGCCATGGTCCGGTCCGCGGTCCTCGTTACGTGGGCTCAGCGTACGTCTGATGGGCGCCTGATTTGTGCCCGGCAGCTCGCGGAATCGCGTTGCCAATCGGCGACATCCGAACGGGACCTTCGGCCCATCGACACTGGGAGCCGTGCCGGTACGGTTGGCCCACTTCGGGGGGTACCGAGGTTCTTGATGACCCAAACACGGCGAAGGCTGCGTTTCGCCTTCGCCACGGCAATCCTCGCGACCATCGCCCTGTGGCCGGGGGCCGCATCGGCGGCCAGCTGCTCAGGGGCGTCGCACAAACTCGCCCTGACGTCGGGCGCGGCCTCGCCGGGCTCGGGAACGACCGCGACGAGCTTCCGGTTCAGCGTGACCTACGCGGACAATGCCGGCTGCGCCCCGACGAGCATCGTGGTGACGGTCGTCGGCTCGGGGACCTTTCCGCTGACCTTCGCGTCCGGCGACCTGACGTCCGGCGCAGTCTTCGCTCGCGCGATGACCCTGCCGGCGGGCAGCCATGGCTACAGCTTCGAAGCCGTCAGTGGCTCCGGCGCGGGCGAGCAAACATTCAAGCTCTCGGCGGTGACGCCGAGCGCAGTGACGGTCACATCGCCAACGCCAAAGCCCACGCCGGTGATCACGCCGCCGCCGCCCCCACCGACACCGGCGATCACGCAGCCCCCACCCCC
>DASRJS010000077.1:0-9605 GCA_035649355.1 Candidatus Polarisedimenticolia bacterium | reverse complement strand
GGGCCGGCTACCGGCCGGGCGAGGACGTCGCGATCGCACTGGACCCGGCGACCACCGAGCTGCTCGAGCCGCCAGCCGATGGCACGCCCGCCGACGCGCCGGCTCGCTACCGCCTCGCGAAGGAGGGCCGGACACTCGAATCCGGCGAGCTCATCGACCTCTGGGCGGACTGGGTCGCGCGGTTCCCGATCGTCTCGATCGAAGACGGCCTGGCCGAGGACGACTGGGCCGGCTGGGCGGAGCTCACGCGCCGGCTGGGCGCGCAGATCCAGCTCGTCGGCGACGACCTGCTCGTGACGAACCCGGCCCGGATCAGTCGTGCGATCGAGGCGAAGGCCGCGAACGCCGTCCTGATCAAGGTCAACCAGATCGGGACGCTGAGCGAGACGGTCGAGGCGATCGAGACCGCCCGGCGCGCCGGCTGGGCCGCCGTCGTCTCGCATCGCTCCGGCGAGACGGAGGACACAACGATCGCGGACCTCGTCGTCGCGACCGGCACGGGCCAGATCAAGACGGGCGCGCCGTCGCGCTCCGAGCGGGTGGCGAAGTACAACCGCCTGCTGCGCATCGAGGCCGAGCTCGGCGACGCGGCGCGCTACCCGGGCCGGTCGGCGCTCGCCGGCGGGGCCGGAGCTGCTGCGAACCTCGGGGGCTCGGGCACCGGCTCGTGACGCGGTTCTTCGATCGCGGCGCGCTCGTCGCCGCGGGCGTTGGCGCGGGCGTCGCGCTCGTCGTCGGCGTCAGCTTCCTGCTGATCATCCCGGTCGAGCCGGTTGTCTGGCTGCTCGCGCTGCCTGCCGGCGGGCTGATCGGCTACTACGCCAACGTGCGCTCGGCGCGCCAAGCCGGACCCCGAAGCCGGATCGTCCTGAACGGCGTCATTGCCGCGACCGCGACCGCGCTCACGACCGTCCTCCTCATGATCGCGGTCAAGGCGCTGTTCTTCGCCGCGGACGGCGGGTACCCGCGCTACAACCGGATCGATCGTGAGACCGGGCAGTCGATCCCGCCGTTCTGCGAGCCCGGGGCGGATTGCGTCTATCACCGCTATCTCGATGCTCAGGGCGCGGATCTCGAGCGCGCCGGCGTCACCGATGCCGCGTCGTTCACGACCTATTACTGGGCGCAGCAGCTCCAGGCGATCGAGCTCGTGTCGGGACTGACCGTCGCCGGCGGGCTCATCGGAGCGCTTGCATTTGACGTGCGACGCCGGCGCCCGGGCGAACCCCGGGCCGCCCTTTCGACCTAGCCGGAGGGGCCCCCCGGTCAGGCCTTCTTCGCGGCGGTCTTGGCCTTGGGCGCCGACTTCGGCTTGGCGGTCGCCTTCGCGGTCGACTTCTTCGCCGGCGCCTTCGCGGCGGTCTTCGCCGCGGCCTTCGGTGCCTCGGCCGCGGTGCTCGTTGCTGCGGCAGCGGCCGCGGCTTCGGCGCGGGCCGTCCGGCTGAGCGCCGCGCGGGCCTTGCCGGCCGCGGTCTGGGCGCCCTTGGCCTTGCCGGCCTTGCCGGCCGCGATCCGGGCCTTCGCCGCCTTCTGGGCGGCGGCCTTGCCGACGGTCTTCGCGATGTGCGACGTGGCGAGCAGCTCTCCGCCGACCGCGGCGTTCATCTTCAAGGCCAGGCGCGACTTGCGGCGCGCGGCCGCATTCTTGTGGATCGCCCCGGACTTCGCGGCGCGGTCGAGCGCGCTCTCCGCGAGCGCGAGTGCCTGCGCCGGGTCACCAAGGCGCGGGTCCGCGGCGGCGGCGATGGCGTTTCGGATCAGGGTCTTCGCGGCTGTGCGGCGTGGACCGAGGATCTCATGGCGTCGCTCAGCGGCGCGAACACGCTTGAGGCCCGACGGAGTTCGGGCGCCGGTCCATTTGCGGGGCGTCTTGGCCAAGGGGCAGAACCTCTGAGGTGATCGATGTCGTCTTCGGGCGGCCAGCGGCGCGGAAACCGAGCGCCTGGCGCGAACCGGGATGGTAACAGAGGACTCCTGGCGCGACCATCGGCATGAGCGGGCGCGCTTCCGCGAGAATGCCACTCGTGACCCGGATCAAGGCTCTCGACGCAACGGCCTACAAGGCCGCCCTGCCGGGGCTTGGCGAGCTCCTCGTTGACGCTGTCGAGCACGGCGCGTCGGTTTCGATGATGCCGGGGCTGACGCTCGATGACGCCCGGGCCTGGTGGGCGGCGCGGACCGACGACGTCGCTGACGCGACAACGACACCATTCGTCGCCTTCGATGGCGACCGCGTCGTCGGTTCGGTGCTGCTCATTCGAGCCCGTCAACCGAACGCGCCGCATCGCGCCGAGATCGCGAAGGTCATCGTCCACACGTCGGCGCGACGGCAGGGCATTGCGCGCCAGCTCATGGCGGCGGCAGAGGCGGCGGCTCGCTCCGAAGGCCGTTGGCTCCTCATCCTCGACACCGTGCCCGGCAGCGACGCCGACGCGCTCTACCGAGCGTTGGGCTGGCACGAAGCCGGCACGATCCCGAACTTCGCCCTGCTCCCGAATGGCGAGCCCGGCCCGACGACCTACTTCTGGAAGGACCTCAGGTAGCCCCGCCGCGGCTATGCCCGGCTCGGGTCGTGCTCGGGTCGACCGGCGTACCACTCGTGAAACTCGGCGCATCGTCCATCGGGCGCGAATCTCAGCACCCAGAGGTTGTCGAACTCGGCTGTGACCGCGCCACTGGCGTCGCAGAAGCGCGTCCGGCCATGCGTCACCGCGAACGGGCCGTCGATGGCGATCGGCTCGTACGCTGCGTCGTAGCCGCGACCGGCGAAGAGGTGCCTCTCAGCCAGCCATTCGGCCGTGATCTCGGCCCGGCCGGTTGCGCGGATCCTGAACGGATAGGCCCACACGGCATCCTCCGTCCAAAGGTCGGCGATGTCCGAGGCGTCGTACGACTTCCACGCCGCGACGTAGGCGTTGAGCCAGCGCTGGACCATCGCTCGGTCCGGCGTGAAGGCGTTTCCCGGCGGCAAATGCCACCCGGGCAGGACGGGTCGGGCCTCCATTGGCCGGCAGCATACGGTCAACAGCCGTTCGAGCGGCCGTACACTCCCGGCCCGTGAGCATCCCAGCCGAGCGCCTCCGCAACTTCTCGATCATCGCCCACATCGACCACGGCAAGTCGACGTTGGCCGATCGGTTGCTCGAGTTCACGCATGCCATCGACGCGCGCCAGATGACCAGCCAGGTCCTCGATTCGATGGACCTGGAGCGCGAGAAGGGGATCACGATCAAGGCCCGCGCGGTGCGCCTGGAGTACACGGCGAAGGACGGCCTTACGTACGGCCTCAACCTCATCGACACGCCGGGCCACGTGGACTTCTCGTACGAGGTCAGTCGCAGCCTCCAGGCCTGCGAGGGCGCGATCCTCGTTATCGACGCCGCGCAGGGGATCGAGGCCCAGACCCTCGCGAACGTCCATCTCGCCCTGCGCGAGGGCCTGACGATCGTGCCGGTCATCAACAAGATCGACCTGCCCTCCGCCCAGCCCGAGCTGGTCATGGACGAGCTCGAGAACATCCTCGCGATCCCGCGCGAGGAGGTGATCCTCGCCTCGGCGAAGGACGGGACCGGGATCGACGAGATCCTCGAGGCGATCGTCGAGCGGATCCCCGCGCCGAAAGGCGATCCGAACGGCCCCCTCCGCGGCCTCGTCTTCGATTCGCACTACGACGCCTACAAGGGCGTCGTCGTCTACGTCCGGCTCGAAACGGGAACGCTCCACGATCACGATCGGATCCGCCTCATGGCGTCGACAGCAGAGTCCGACCTCCTGGAGCTTGGCGTCTTCCGGCCGCAGCCCGTCCCGGTCAAGCGTCTTGCCGCAGGTGAGGTCGGCTACGTCGCGACCGGGCTGAAGAACGTCCGCGAGGCCCAGGTCGGCGACACCGTCACGAACGCGGCGGCCCCTGCACCGGACCCGGTGCCCGGCTACCAGGCCGCGAAGAGCCTCGTGTTCGCCGGCATCTACCCGGTCAGCGGCGAGGACTATCCGCTCCTTCGCGACGCGATCGAAAAGCTCCACCTCAACGACGCGTCGTTCAGCTACGAGCCGGAGTCATCGATCGCGCTCGGGTTCGGATTCCGCTGCGGCTTCCTCGGTCTGCTCCACATGGAGATCGTCCAGGAGCGCCTCGAGCGCGAGTTCGATCTCGACCTCATCGCCTCGGCGCCGTCCGTCGAGTACGAGGTCGTCCAGACGCTCGGGCGCGGCGTCGTCCGGGTCGACAACCCGGCGCTCCTGCCCGGCGTCAACGACATCGAGGAGATCCGCGAACCGTGGGTCAACCTTTCGATTGTGACGCCGGCGACGTACATCGGCCCGCTCATGGAGCTGACCACGAACCGTCGTGGAACGTTCAGCGGCCTCGAGTACCTCGACCCGACGCGCGTCCTCATGCGCTTCGAGCTGCCGCTCGCCGAGCTGATCGTCGACTTCTACGACCTGCTGAAAAGCCGCACCGCGGGCTACGCCTCGATGGATTACGAGGAGATCGGCTACCGGCCGGCGCCGCTGGTCCGGCTCGATGTCCTCGTGGCCGGCGAGCCGGTCGACGCGCTGTCGATGATCATCCACCGCGACAACGCGACCGCGATCGGCCGAACGCTCGCCGAACGGCTCAAGGAGCTGATCCCGCGCCAGATGTTCGAGGTCCCGATCCAGGCGGCCATCGGTGCCAACGTCGTCGCTCGCGAGACGGTCCGGGCCATGCGCAAGAACGTCCTGGCCAAGTGTTACGGTGGCGACATCACCCGAAAGCGCAAGCTGCTCGAGAAACAGAAAGAGGGCAAGCGTCGCATGAAGCGCGTCGGGTCCGTCGAAATCCCCCAGGAGGCCTTCCTGGCGATGCTGCGCACGGACGAGACCTGAGTCGCGATGGATGACGGGCTGCGGATCCAGGTCGCCTTCGGGTTGACGCTGCTCCTCGTGATGCTGCGGCTCGAGGCGGAGCGCTTCGGCGCCGCGGAGTACGACGAGCCGCGCGGCGGTCGGATGCCATCGCTGCTCCGACGCCTCGCGTGGTACGGACTCGGCGCCGCGGGCGTCTACGCGATCGCGACCATCCACCCGGACGCTGACGCTGGCCTGTTCTTCGGATTCGGCGACCGGCTCCGGACGGTCGGGATCGGGATCGTGCTTGGCCTTGCCGGTGCCGGCCAGGCCGCCGCGGTGGCGTTCTTCCACTATCACCACCTGCGGCTGCCCGATCCGCGCGACTATCCCGGCGCGCTCGTCAACGAGATCGGCACCGCGTTCGTCGACGAAGCCGTGTTCCGCGGCGCGCTGCTCGGCGCGCTCATCGCGTTCGGCGTCGATCCGGCGCTCGCCATCGCCCTGCAGACACTCGTGTACGCCCTGTCGACTCGAACCGGCGCGCCGGGCCGCGACCTCTATCGCTTCGGCCTCGCGATCGGGATCGGCCTGGTCGGTGGTTGGGCGACGCTGGCCACCGGCGGGATCGCGGCGGCGTTCCTCGGCCACGCGGTGACCCGCGTCGCGGTCTTCCTGACGACCGGCCACTCAGGGCAGTGGGCGCCGAAGGGCCGCGAGGTCGAGGACGATGAGCGCCGGCGGCGAGTCCCCGATGGCTGGCGTGTCGTCGGCAGCCGCGGCCTGACGCGGGATCGCTGACCGCGCTCACGTCGCCGGTCGTGTCCGTGGCGGCGCCGCGGGCGCTGTACGTCCACGTGCCGTACTGCGTCTCGCTCTGCCCGTACTGCGACTTCGTCGTGTACGCGGGAGCCGCGGCGCGCGGGCCGCGGAATCGCGTGGCCGCCTTCGTGGAAGCGCTCAGGGTCGAAATCGGCCTGCGGGCCGATGCGCTGGACTCGCGCTTCGGGCCGCCGGGAACGGCCGGCCGCCCGCCGGTTGACTCGCTCTACCTGGGCGGCGGCACGCCGTCGCTCCTCGATCCGGGGGTCGTCGCCGGACTGATCCAGCTCGTTGATCTTCGCTTCGGGCTCGTTGGGGACGCCGAGGTCACGCTCGAGGCGAACCCGGGGCCGGACGAACGCGGCGATCCGGTCGCCTGGCGCGAGGCCGGTGTCACCCGGATCTCGTTCGGCGCACAGAGCCTCGACGTCGCCGAGCTTCAGCGACTCGGGCGGCGACACTCGCCGACGGACGTCGCCGACGCGGTCGTGGGGGCCCGAGCCGCAGGCCTGACGTCGATCAACCTCGACCTCCTGTACGACGTCCCGGACCAGAGCCTCGCGTCCTGGCAGCGCAGCCTCGACGGCGCGCTGGGGCTCGCGCCCGACCACCTTTCCCTCTACGCGCTGACCCTCGACGACCCGAGCGGCGAGGGGCTGACCGGTCCGAGCGGCGACCACCTGCCGACCACCGCCGGCGCCAGGCGCTGGCGAGACCGGGCGAAGCCGAACCAGGACGAGGACCGCGCGGCCGCGATGTACGAGCTCGCCTCGCTGCGGCTGGCCGCAGCCGGATGGCGTGGCTACGAGATCAGCAACTGGGCCCGCCGCGGCCACGAGTGCCGCCACAACCTCACCTACTGGCAGCGGCTCCCCTATGAAGCGGTCGGTCCCGGCGCGCACGCTTTCGACGGCCTGACCCGCCGCTGGAATGCCGCCCGCTTCGACGCCTACCTCGCCGCGCTTCGGCCAACGGATGGCACCGTGCCACGCCTGCCTCCGGGCGGCTCCGAGAAGCTCGACCCAGCGATCGCGAACGCCGAAGCCGCGATCCTCGGGCTACGCACCGATCGCGGGCTCGCAGCCCGCGCAGCCGACGCGCCGCCATTCAGAGCAGCGCTGGCGTGGGCGCTGGAGGAGGATCTGATTGTGTCGGCGGCTGAGTCGCGGCTCGTGCTCACGACGCGCGGCCGCCTGCTGTCGAACGAGCTGTTCGAGCGTCTCCTGGAGGTCGTCGACAAGGGTTCGCCCGCGCGGTAGCGTGCGGCTTCGGGTGCCGTTGACACTCCTCCGGATCGACTGCTACGATCCGCACCTGAGTTAGCACTCTCATACGTCGAGTGCTAACGAGCCCGGAGACACTGGCCCCTTGGCACGCAGAATTCGCCGCTCAAGCGGGCCGCTGGATCACCGAGCACAGGCGATCCTGCGGGCCGTCATCGAGGAATACGTCACCACGGCGCAGCCGGTGGGCAGCCATTCGCTCATCGCGCGCTTCCCGCTTGGCGTGTCCAGCGCGACCGTGCGCAACGTCCTTGCCGAGCTCGAGGCGGGCGGCCTGCTGACGCACCCGCACACCTCCGCGGGTCGGATCCCCACCGATGACGGCTACCGCTGGTACGTCGAGTCGATCATCGACAGCGTGCCGTTGCCGGACGTCGAGCAGCTGATGATCCGCCACCAGTTCGGCCAGGTGGAGTTCGCGAGCGAGCATTGGTTCCGCCTCGCTGCGTCGACGATCGCGGCGATGACGCATGCCGCCGGCCTCGCGACCCCGGTCAAGCCAACGGCCGGTCGGATCCGCCGGATCGACCTCGTCGGGATCACGGACCGGCTGGCGAGCATCATCCTCGTGCTCCGCGAAGGCGCGGTGAAGCAGATCCTGGTGAACACGGATGAGGCCGGCGACCAGACGACGCTCAGCATCGTCGCCGGAGTCCTGAACGAGCGCCTCGGCGACCGGACCGCGGACGAGGCCGAGGCGTCACTCGAGCAGCTCGACGTACGGCTGCCCCATGCGGAGCTCATCCGCCGCGTCGGCGAGCGGATCGTGCGGACGCTGCGCGACTACGACACCGCGGTCATCGAGGAGGTCTTCAGCGACGGCCTCCTCAACGTCATGGCCGCGCCGGAGTTCGCCCACAGCGAGAAGCTGCGCCGGGTCTTCTCGGCGCTCGAGGACCGGGCCTACATCGGCGGCCTCGTGGAAACCGTGGCCCGGAACGGCGCGATCAGCGTCGTGATCGGTCGCGAGAACACCGCCCTGGACATGCGCGAGGTGTCGCTCGTCCTCGCACCCTACGGCCGGCCCGGCCGGGCGGTCGGGCTCGTCGGCGTCCTCGGTCCGACGCGGATGGCCTACCCCCAGGCGATCGGCACAGTCCGCTTCGTCAGCGGGCTCATGAACGAGCTCGTCGACCACCTCTACGCGTAGAAGGACAGCGCATGGCAACGCATCGAACCCGAGCCCAGGAGCGCGCCGCCGAGATCGACATCTCGCCGACGAAGCTCCTCGCCGACATCGAACGACTCAGCGCTGAGCTTGCGACAGCGCAGGAGGAGCGCGACGGCTACCTCAACGCGCTCCAGCGCGAGCGCGCCGAGTTCCTGAACTTCAAGCGCCGCACCGCCGAGGAACGCGAAGCCTCGCTGGGCCTGGCCGCGGAGGACCTGATCCGAAAGGTCCTCGCGCTCGCCGACGACTTCGACCGGGCTCTCGAGGCACGGCCTGAGAGCCACGCGAACGACCCCTGGGTCCAGGGCATCGCGGCGATCGACCGCAAGCTCCGCCAGCTGCTCGAGAGCGAGGGCGTGACAGCCATCGACGCCCAGCCCGGCCAGCGCTTCGACCCACGCGAGCACGAAGCCGTCGCCAATGTCCCGGCGCCGGATCGTCGCGACGGCGAGATCGTCACGGAGCTGCGGCGCGGCTACCGGCTCCGCGACCGCGTCATCCGGCCGGCGCTCGTCGCCGTCGCCGAGAACGCCACGCCATCACCTGACAACCACAACCACGACATCGAACCCAACGACTGACCCAACGACTGAGCGGGAGAGCAACAGGACATGAGCAAGATCATCGGCATCGACCTCGGCACCACGAACTCCGTCGTCGCCGTCATGGAGGGCGGCGAGCCGACCGTCATTCCATCGGCCGAGGGCGGCCGCACCGTGCCGTCGGTCGTGGCGTTCACGAAGACCGGGGAGCGGCTCGTCGGCCAGCTGGCCAAGCGCCAGGCCGTGACGAATCCCGGCCAGACCGTCTACTCGATCAAGCGCTTCATGGGTCGCCGCTGGGACGACCCGGAGGTCCAGCGCAGCAAGGACCTCGTGCCGTACACCGTTGAGAAGGACGCCAAGACTGATGGTGTCCGCGTGAAGCTCGCGGATGGCAAGACGTACACGCCGCCCGAGATCAGCGCGATGATCCTCCAGAAGCTCAAGGCGGACGCCGAGGCGTACCTGAACGAGAAGATCACCGACGCGGTCATCACCGTGCCCGCCTACTTCGACGACACCCAGCGCCAGGCGACGAAGGACGCCGGCCGGATCGCCGGCCTCGACGTCAAGCGGATCATCAACGAGCCGACCGCGTCGGCCCTCGCCTACGGCCTCGACAAGAAGCACGACGAGAAGATCGCGGTCTACGACCTCGGCGGCGGCACCTTCGACATCTCGATTCTCGAGCTCGGTGAGGGCGTCTTCGAGGTCAAGGCCACGAACGGCGACACGCACCACGGTGGCGACGACTTCGATCAGCGGGTCATCGATTGGCTGGCGGAGGAGTTCAAGAAGTCCGAGGGCATCGACCTCGCCAAGGATCGGATCGCGCTCCAGCGCCTCAAGGAGGCGGCCGAGAAGGCGAAGATCGAGCTCTCCTCGACGACGCAGACCGAGATCAACCTGCCGTTCATCAGCGCCGATGCGTCCGGGCCGAAGCACCTCGTCATCACG